>JAGIAB010000044.1 GCA_017745135.1 Flavisolibacter sp. | reverse complement strand
GTACAAAAAACAGGTCAACGCCCATCCATCCAAACCTGAAAAAACTTATGCTTTCGAAATTGTGATAGAAAACAACAATAGAAATAGCTAAACCTCGTAAAATATCAAAGGCAGGATGGTAATCCCTTGCAGCAGTAGGGTAGTACATGGATATTGGTTTTTATTGGATTTGGACTAAAAGCTAAAATAATAGATTAGTTTGGTTTTACAAAGACAACTTTCTTAGAATATACTTCCCAATCATATCAAATTCCAGATTCACCAAATCGCCTTCTTTCAAAAACTGAAGATTCGTATGCTCAAAAGTGTACGGGATAATGGCAACTTTAAACGAATGCTTCTTCACCTCAAAAGCAGTAAGGCTGATTCCATTCACACAAATCGACCCTTTTTCAATAACCAGTTCCGCAAATTTTTTGGGGAAGTCAAATTCAAATTCATAACTCCCTTCCTTATCCTTGATTTTTGTGCAGGTGCCGGTAGTATCTACATGCCCCTGTACAAAATGGCCATCGAGGCGGTTGGTAGGTAAAAGGCTTCTTTCCAAATTAACGTGCGCCCCAATTTTCCATTGATTCAAATCAGTTTTGGACAGGGTTTCATCAACGGCTGTTACCCTGTGCAGGTTATCCTTAATATCTTCCACTGTTAAACAAACTCCATTATGAGCTACGCTTTGATCAATTTTAAAAGAGGAGGATAGAGGTGATTCAATCCAAAATGTTTTATTCGTACCAACGGTAGCGATCTCTTTAATAACTCCCAGGCTTTCGATAATTCCAGTAAACATGCCGTAAAATTCGGTGTTTTTGCATTTTCTTTTGGAATAAACCCGCACTGACGCTTATCTTTGCCTTCCTAAAAATTTTAAGGAGGTATAAAGCATGCTAATTATCGATTCAAAAGACTGCGAAAACATAGACAAGGCCCTTAAGAAATACAAGAAGAAATTCGAAAAGGCCAAGATCTTGTTGCAGTTGCGTGAAAGACAGTCCTTCACCAAGCCTTCTGTTAGACGCAGAAACCAGGTGTTGAAAGCTGTTTACAAGCAAAAGATAGCAAGCGGAAAAATCGAAGCTTAATCTTGCCAGGGCGAGATACCTCTTCACACATATTTTATAGCTGCAAGGTTTTTATTACTTTGCAGCTATTGTTTTTTTATGCAGTCTGCTCATCCAATTATCCAGTCTTTTCTTGATTATCTGAAGTTTGAAAAGCGGTATTCCAGGCACACGGTAATTTCTTACGAAACCGACTTAATCTCTTTCTTCGATTATATCGTAACCCAATATGGTGCAACCCCTCTAAGCCAACTCTCACATATTTATATTAGAAGCTGGCTGGCATCGTTGAAAGATGAAGGCTTAACCGCAAAAAGCATCAATCGAAAAATATCATCCTTAAAATCTTTTTTCAAGTATCAACTGAAGGTTGGTGTTATTAAGCAAACACCAATGGCGAAGATTGTTTCTCCCAAAAACGAAAAGCGGTTGCCTAATTTTGTTGCTGATAAGGACATCAGAACTTTATTTGAACACGTTGAATTCCCGGATACCTGGCAGGGAAGGACAGAGCGATTGCTGTTGTTGTTGTTTTATAACACAGGCATGCGTTTAAGTGAAGTAATTAGTTTAAAAGACAGTCAGGTAAATTCTTCCAATCATGCTTTAAAAATTTTGGGAAAGGGAAATAAGGAGAGAATAGTTCCCATCAGCCCTGAAATTTTAAATGAAATAAAAACTTATCAGAAGGAACGAAACGATTTAATTCCCGAACGGAGCAATTTATTACTGATAACTGAAAAAGGAAAACCGCTTTCGCCACGGGGTGTTTATTCTTCAGTAAAAAAATACCTCAGCCTGGTAACCACTATCGAAAAGCGGAGTCCGCATGTGCTCAGGCATACATTTGCTACTCATCTTACCAATAACGGCGCCGACTTAAATGCTGTAAAAGAATTATTAGGGCACAGCAGTTTGGCAGCTACCCAGGTGTACACGCACAATACCATCGAAAAGCTGAAGAATATTTACAAAAGGGCTCATCCGAAAGCCTAAGTGTTTACCCTTTCAGCATAAAAAAATCTTGCTTTTTTATTTAGGAAAAGCTCAAAATGTAGAGTAACTTCATGCTGACCAATCCCTTTAGCTCTTTATTTATTGTTTCATTTATAAATGCGACTATTATGAACGTTAACATTCAAACGGTGCATTTTGATGCCGATCAGAAATTGATCAATTATGTAAACCAAAAAATTTCAAAACTCACCCAATTTCATGATCGTATCATCAATGTGGATGTGTTTTTAAAACTGGATAATGTAGTGCACACCATTAAAGACAAGATCGCAGAGATCAGAGTACAAGTACCCCGGTCTGAGTTCTTTGTAAAATCAACGAGTAAATCTTTCGAAGTCTCATTTGATGAAGCTCTCGAATCAATGGTAAACCAAATCAAAAGAAAAAAAGAAAAACTAGCGGCATAGCCCATAATCACTAAACTTTTTTTAAGACCTTCTTCGATAAGAAGGTCTTTTTATTTGATATCAAACAGGAGATAAATAATTTGGGGCTGTAAGCTGCAGCAACTCCATTCAGCTTCAGTCCGGGCTATTCGCTGCTCCCGATAGCTATCGGGACGGCACAAGGCCTGGGCTGCGGCTGCCACACTGAGTCCTGTCGAGTGCTTCACCGGGCTTTCCGCTTCTATCCCGCAGCCATTAAGCACAGAATTTCTATTCAACTTAGCCCCGCTCTCTGTTAATGTTTATCGAAAGCATTCAAAATCAAAAATTATTGGTGAGAAATTTTTTCATCACATTTTTTTCAATTGTTGTTTTCCTTTACTTTTGCCTTCCCAAAAAAACGGGTGAGTAGTTTGTTTTGTCTCCGACTAACCGACTAATTCAGAAAGTTCTTTAAAAAGTGCAGCCCTGTGCAAATATTATTGTCACATTTGCATGCCGGCATATTTGCGCATTAATCCGCCACTTTAGCTCAGCCGGTAGAGCAACTGATTTGTAATCAGTAGGTCGTTGGTTCGATTCCGACAAGTGGCTCAGGATAAATTCTAATTTCGAAGCACTAAATTCTAACGGTTACTGATTTAGAATTTCGTTTTTAGGATTTAGGATTTTTTTCGGGCAGGTTCCAGAGCGGCCAAATGGGGCGGACTGTAAATCCGCTGTCTTTCGACTTCAGAGGTTCGAATCCTCTCCTGCCCACGCTCTTTGAAAGGTTCAGAAAGTTCCAAAGGTTCAAAAAGTTTAAAAAGGTATTCTTACTTTTTGAACTTCTAAAACCTGTTAAACCTTTTGAACTTGTATTTGCGGAAGTAGCTCATTTGGTAGAGCGATAGCCTTCCAAGCTATAGGTGGCCGGTTCGAGCCCGGTCTTCCGCTCAGTAAAGTTTGGTGTTTGGTGTTATGGGTTTGGTGTTATAACTCCAAACTCCAAACAAGAAACTCGAAACTGAACTACGCCGTTGTAGCTCAGGGGTAGAGCACTTCCTTGGTAAGGAAGAGGTCGTGAGTTCAATTCTCATCAACGGCTCATTAGGTGAACGTCAAACGGTAGACGTGAAAACCAGATAACTTTGTAGTAGTTTTATCTGTCTCACGTTTCACTTTTCTCGTCTCACGTGATGAATAGAGAACAAAACGTACAAGAGTGCGACGCAACGGAAGCTTAAATAGAGTTTCTTTGCCGGGCAAATAAAAATATCCTTCTTACTTGCTGATGTGAATGAGAAGGCAATAAACGAAATAAAAAATTTTAACTCCACAACTAAAAACCGATAAAGATGTCTAAAGAGACCTTTAAGAGGGACAAACCCCACGTAAACGTTGGTACCATTGGTCACGTAGACCACGGTAAAACAACTTTGACTGCAGCTATCACTGAGATCCTTTCTAAGAAAGGTCTGGCGCAGGCAAGAAAATATGATGAAATTGATGGTGCACCTGAAGAAAAAGAAAGAGGTATTACTATCAATACAGCTCACGTAGAATACCAAACCGCAAACCGTCACTATGCTCACGTTGACTGTCCTGGTCACGCTGACTATGTGAAAAACATGATCACTGGTGCTGCGCAAATGGACGGTGCCATCTTGGTTGTGGCTGCTACTGATGGTCCTATGCCTCAAACAAAAGAACACATTCTTCTGGCTCGCCAGGTAGGTGTTCCCCGTATTGTGGTATTCATGAATAAAGTTGACCTTGTTGACGATAAAGAATTGTTGGAATTGGTGGAAATGGAAATCCGTGAGTTGTTAAGCTCTTACGGTTTTGATGGCGACAACACTCCAATCATCCAGGGCTCTGCTACAGGTGCTCTTGCCGGCGAACCTCAATGGGTTGCTAAAGTAGAGGAGTTGATGGATGCAGTTGACAGCTACATTCCATTGCCGCCCCGTCCGGTTGATTTACCATTCCTGATGTCTGTTGAAGACGTGTTCTCTATCACTGGTCGTGGTACTGTTGCCACAGGCCGTATTGAAAGAGGACGTATCAAAGTGGGTGAGCCCGTTGAGATCGTAGGTCTGATCGAAGCTCCTCTGACTTCTACCGTGACTGGTGTTGAAATGTTCCGCAAGCTTTTAGATGAAGGTGAAGCTGGTGACAATGCAGGTTTGTTGTTGCGTGGTATTGAAAAAACCCAGATCCGCCGCGGTATGGTTATCGTGAAGCCTGGTTCTATCACTCCGCACACAGATTTCAAAGGTGAGGTTTATGTACTGAGCAAAGAAGAAGGCGGACGTCACACTCCATTCTTTAATAAATACCGTCCTCAGTTCTATTTCAGAACTACAGACGTAACCGGTGAGGTAGAATTAGCGGCAGGAACTGAAATGGTAATGCCTGGTGATAACACAAACCTTACTGTGAAATTGATCCAGCCGATCGCTATGGAAAAAGGTTTGAAATTCGCTATTCGCGAAGGCGGTCGTACAGTTGGTGCCGGTCAGGTTACTGAAATCTTAAAGTAAGCTAGCAGCGACGAGCTTTTAGCTTCTGAGCCTCACGGCATTGCAAATTGATAATTATATTTGCGACATATTGCTAAAAGCTGTTAGCCTCCGCTAATAGCTTTTAGCTTTCTTACGGGCATAGTTTCCCGATAGCTATCGGGAGCAGAATAGCGGACTTTTAGTTATCTATTCTAATTATGCAACCGTGATACGGGCATAGTTCAATGGCAGAATAGCGGTCTCCAAAACCGTTGATGGGAGTTCGAATCTCTCTGCCCGTGCAATTAAAAGTTTGAAGTTCGAGGTTTGAAGTTCGATGTCAGGGACTCAACCTTGAACCTTGAACTTCGAACCTCGAATAAAAGTATCATGAATAAAGTATCAAATTATTTCAGTGAATCTTATAAAGAGCTACTGGAAAAAGTGACCTGGCCAAGCTGGACTCAGTTACAACAATCTACCATGATAACCCTTGCAGCTACTTTGGTAATTACCGGAGTTGTATGGGTGATGGACTTTGTAGCTGCCGGTGGCTTGAATTTTATTTATAAATTGTTTTAATAATGTCGGAAGAAATAGCAACATCAAATACACAGGAAACACAACAACAGGAAACCAAGTGGTATGTGTTGCGTGTAGTAAGTGGTAAGGAGCGCAAGGTGAAAGAATACCTGGATAAGGAAATTTCACGCGGCGGTTGGGGCGACGTGGTAAAACAGGTTTTTCTGCCGGTTGAAAAAGTGTACAAAGTTCAAAACGGTAAAAAAGTAATGCGTGAACGCAACTACTATCCCGGTTACGTAATGATTGAAGTAGCTGAAGGAAAGTTGAGCGATGATTTGCGCGATATCATTAAGAATACAACCAGCGTTATTCATTTCCTGGGTAAGGATAATCCAATTGCTTTACGTAAGGCAGAAGTGAATAAAATGTTGGGTAAAATGGATGAAATGGCAGAAGCAGGTGGTGCAAGCATGAGCGAGCCATTCATCGTTGGTGAAACCATTAAGATCATTGAAGGTCCGTTTAACGATTTCAACGGTGTTATTGAAGAAGTAAATGATGAGAAGAAGAAGTTGAAAGTAACGGTGAAGATCTTTGGTCGCTCCACACCAGTTGAATTAAACTATATGCAGGTTGAAAAACTTAGCTGAGAATATAACACATGATCAGCAGCCATCCGTACAGGGTGGCTTTTTTTATACTCTATGCTGAAAGGACTAAAATTCATACTGCTTCAATTGCTTGCCTGGATCGCATTTTTTGAACTGGCAAGAATTATTTTTCTCCTTTACCACCATTCACAAGCAAGCGGACTCCCGTTCAAAACCATTTTGCTGACTTTCGTTTATGGATTCAAAATGGATTTATCCATGGCTTGTTACCTGATTATTCTTCCATGCCTGTTTGTTTTGTTATCGGTTTTGATCCCGGTCTTCCGCAAGCCGATCATTTATAAAATCTATTCCGGGATTGTATTATTTTTCTTTCTGCTGATCGTTCTTTCAGACGTTGAAATATACCAGGAGTGGGGCTATCGTTTGGATTCAACCGTACTTCAATATTTATCTTCTCCAAAGGAAGTAATGGCATCCACGGGCCACTTGCCTGTATTTTGGATTTTGCTGGTATTTGTCCTGGTTTTTGGTGGATTGTTATGGCTATTCAATAAAATAATTGATAGATCGATTTTTCTTTTACAGACAGAAAGAAAAAGAAAATTGATTTCAGCAATGGTAATAGCCTGCTTTATTGTGTTGCTGATCATTCCCATTCGTGGTGGCGTTCAAATGCAGCCGATGAATTCAACATGGGTGTATTTTTCGTCGAACAATTTTGCCAATGTCAGTGCTTTAAATGCCCCCTGGAATTTTTTTCAGGATGTAATGGATAAAGAAAGAGGAATTAAAAACCCTTACCAATATCTGTCTCCTCAAAGGAGCAACCAAATTGTTGACAGCTTGTATTCCTCTTCAAATGGTCATGTGCAATTGATGGATACTACTTCCGGCAAGCCCAATGTAATCCTGATTATCTGGGAAAGCTTTACCAAAAAAGTGGTTGACACTTTGATTGATGGAAAAGAGGTTTCGCCAAATTTCAATCGCTTAAAAAAAGAGGGTATCTATTTCAACAATATCTACGCAAGTGGTGATAGAACGCATAAAGGAGTGTCTTCCATTTTTAGTGGCTATCCAGCTTTGCCCAATACTTCCATTATTCGCTTTCCACAGAAGTCGGCCAAGCTTACTTTAATTAGTAACCTGTTTAAACAACACGGTTACGCTAATACGTTTTTTTACGGCGGTGATCCCAATTATGATAATTACAAATCGTATTTGCTTCACGGAGCATTTGACCGGATCACCGATAAAGATTTGTTCGATTCGAAAGATAAACCAACGGAGTGGGGCGCATGGGATGGAGCGGTTGCCAGTTACATGAAGAACGATTTTTCAAATTGGAGACAACCATTCTTTCACTGTTGGCTGACTTTGTCTAGTCACGTTCCTTACAAAGTGCCCGGGCCTGCAATTTTCCGGGGGGAAGATGAAACGAGTAAATTTTTAAACTCGGTTCATTATACAGATGAAGTAATCGGCAATTTTATTAAAGAATGCGGAAAACAGGCATGGTGGAAGAATACAGTTATTATTATCACTGCAGATCATGGTATCCGTTTCCCGGCCACAGGAAATGTCATTGACGATTTTAAAATACCCATGCTTTGGTTGGGCGGAGCAGTTGAAAAAAACAAAGGCCTGGTTATCGGTAAACTGGCTTCTCAAATTGATTTGCCAACTACGCTCACAAAACAATTTGCATGGGATGCTTCTGCTTTTCCTTTTAGTCGTGATATTACTGACTCCACTTCCATTCCTTTTTCGTTTTTTTCCAATAGTGTAAGTTTTGCGCTGGTACAACCAAACAACTATTTTATTTATGATGTAAAAGGGGAAACTGTTAAAGAACAACAGGGAAACCTAACTGAAAAACACATCAATGCCGGTAAAGCACTACAACAATTCATTTACGACGATTATTTGAAAAAGTAAATGCTTCACAACTAATTTTGCGCTTCAATGCAACTGTCGAAAAAAGTTTTTCTTTCCCTTTTGCTGCTGGAAGTTTTTGTCAACTTTTCAGGAATAGCCGTTCCTTTTTTCTCTAATGATCCGGCTTTGTACGCAGCCATCTCCAAAGCCATGGTTCAAAAAAATGATTTTATTGACCTGTATGTTTATGGAGTTGATTGGCTGGATAAACCGCATTTCCCATTCTGGATGGCCGCATTCAGTTTCAAAATATTTGGTGTAAGTGAGTGGGCCTATCGCTTACCGGCTTTGCTTTTTATTTTACTCGGGGCTTTTTACACTTATTCTCTTGCAAGAAAATTATATAATACAGGCGTTGCACAAATTGCTGTGCTGATTCTATTATCGGCACAACATCTATTGATGTCGAACACGGATGTTCGTGCAGAACCTTATTTGCTGGCGTTGATTGTTGGGGCGGTGTATCATTTTTATAATTTGTTTCAACGCTTTTCTTTTTTGCATTTATTGTTAGGTGCTTTGTGTGCAGGATGTGCCGTAATGACCAAAGGAATTTTTGCTTTAGTACCTATAGGAACAGCGATTGTCGGTCATGCAATTTTTACAAAACAGTTGAACCAACTCTTTCGATGGAGATGGTTGTTGGCAATATTGGGCACGTTCATTTTTATTTTGCCGGAAGTGCATGCCGTATACATGCAGTTTGATAAGCACCCTGAAAAATTAGTCTTCAACAGAAAAGGTGTTTCCGGGGTTAAATGGTTTTTGTGGGATAGTCAGTTCAGCCGCTTTGTAATGGAAGGGCCCATCGTTCGTCCAAAGGGGGACGTAACTTATTATGTACATACTTTGCTTTGGGCATTTGCACCCTGGTGTTTATTGTTCTATTATGTTTTTGCAAAACGAATAGTTGCAATCGCCAGGAAAAGAAAACTGGCGGAGTACGTAACAATATCGGCGTTTGTTCCAATGCTGCTGTTTTTTTCTCTTTCAAAATTCCAGTTGAATTTTTATACCAATATTTTATTTCCTTTCTTTTCCATTTTAACGGCATCATTTATTTGTTCCACTCTTTCAAAAGGAGAAAAGAAATTTTACACTGGTGCACAAATATTTTATAGTGTTGTGTTTGTCGTTGGAGCTGTTGTTATCAATTTTTTACTGAAGCCATCCTATCAATGGATGTATTTTGCCGGAAGTTGTTTTCTGATTGTTTGCCTTATAGTTATAGTTCAAAAAGTGCACTCTGTCAATTTGAAGTGGTTAGCCATTTCATGCCTTTCTGTTTTATACATCAACTTTTGTTTAAACTTCACTTTGTATCCGAAAATGTCTTCTTTGAAAGGAGAAAACCACGCGGCAGCATTTATCAATCAATCTTACCCTGACCAAAAGCTTGGTGTTTTTGAGAACAGAAGAAATGGTTTTGAATTTTACAGTCACGAACCCGTTCAACAGGTTGACATGGATAAATGGATTTCCGGTGCAGAGCAGGAAAGGATCTATTATGTTGATGATATTGTTTATTCACAACTGACCTCAAAGAATGTCCCCTTTAAAATCATAAAAGAATTCGATGATCATACGAGTGAGAATGTGCTGAAGTTCATGAACTCAAAAGATCAGTCTCCAAATAAAGGATACCTCATCCAGTACTCAAAGTAAGTTTTAACAATTTCTATCAATCGTTATGATGAATGGTAACAAAGTGCCGTTATCATGCGTCTAATTTCGTAAAGAGAAAACAAAACCAAATGCGTCCTTTTTTTGTTTTTATTATCCTGACGACTCTTTTTAGTTTTCGGTTATCAGCACAACCGACTCCAAAACAATTGGCAGCCAAAAGAACAACCGCATCAATTAAAATTGATGGCAAACTTGATGAAGCCGCCTGGAAAGAAGCTCAGCCCGCAACCAATTTTGTAGAGTGGAGGCCAAACTTTGGTGCTGTTGAAGACCACGATACAAGAACAGAAGTATACTTGCTCTACGATAATACAGCTATTTATGTTGGAGGTTATTGCCATGAAAGAAACAAGGACAGCGTATCCAAAGAATTAGTGGGAAGAGATGTAGTGGGTGTTAACGATTATGTGGGTGTCATTTTCGATACCTATCTCGACAAAATAAATGGTTTTGGTTTTTATGTGACGCCTTTAGGTGAACAATTCGATGCAAAATACTCGAACACTGCGGGGGAGGATGGTTCCTGGAGTGCAGTGTGGGATAGTGAAGCACAAATTGTGCAGGACGGATGGGTTTTTGAAATGAGAATTCCGTATTCGGCATTGAGGTTTGTTAGTAAAGAGGATCAGACCTGGGGTTTAAATATTACCCGTAACCGGAAGAAAACAGGAAGACAATTTATGTGGAATCCTGTGGATCCTAAAGTAAACGGATTTTTAAACCAGGAAGGATTATGGACAAATATTGAGAAGATTGATGCACCCTTGCGCCTGTCTTTTTCACCTTATCTTTCTACTTATCTCAATCATTATAAGGACAATCCAAAACCCTGGACTTCTTCGGTTAACGGCGGAATGGATGTGAAATACGGTATCAGCGATGCATTTACATTGGACATGACTTTGATTCCTGATTTTGGACAAGTACAAAGCGATAACCGCGTTTTGAATCTCACGCCTTTTGAAATCCGGTACCAGGAAAACCGGCCGTTCTTTACTGAAGGCACTGAATTGTTTAGCAAGGGGAATTTATTTTACCCAAGAAGAGTAGGTAAGTCGCTTCCGCTGCACTATGGCGATGTTCAGGATTTGAAAAATTCAGGTTATACGATCAAAGAAAATCCGCAAGAGTCAAAACTGATCAATGCTACAAAAATTTCGGGTCGCACAAAGAAAGGTTTGGGCGTAGGAGTTTTTAATGCGATAACAAAGCCCATGTATGCAGAAGTGGAAGATGCTGCAAAGAATGTGTCGAAAATTAAAACGAATTCACTAACCAATTATAACATTGTTGTTCTGGATCAGACGTTAAAAAACAATTCTGCCATTTCTTTTATCAATACAAGTACAATACGCAATGGAAGCGATCGTGATGCCAACGTAAGTGCAGCCTTATTTGATTTTAATAACAAGAAGAACACATTTAACTGGAATGGAAAGTTTGCCTTAAGCCAGATCTTTGAAGACCCAAAAAATGCAACCGGTTACTCACACAACATCGGTTTTGGAAAAACCGGTGGCCGATGGAATTTTCAATTGAGTGAAGAGATCGCTGACGATAAATATTCACAAAACGATTTGGGTTATGCTACCAATAATAACTTTATTGACCATTACTTCTGGACCGGTTATCGCTGGTTGAAACCCAAGAAATGGTATAACCGCATTCAGGTGAATTATAACGCCTACTACAGCCGGTTATATAATGAAGTTCCTGATCAAAAGATCAATAGTAAGTTTCAAACCTTTAACACGAACGTAAATGCCAATGTGCAGTTTAAAAATTTGTGGTGGGCAGGTCTTTTTGTTGGTTATGTTAGTGAAGGCAACGATATTTATGAACCCCGTAAACAGGGTTGGGTGTTTAAGAGCCCCGAAAGAAAACAATTCAATGGCTGGTTTGAAACCAACTTCACAAAGAGATATTACATGTCATTCAACTACTTTATAGGTTTAAGAAGTTTGTTTAACAGTCCAAACCATCAACTCAACCTCTTTCATAGATACCGCTTCAATGACAAACTGGCGATGGAGCAAAGTTTAACCTACAATCCTGCAACTAACGATGCCGGCTTTTATGGTTTTTCCTACCAGAAAGATGGATCGGGAAGTTACCTGTTGGATAATAACAATGAAAAAATATTCAGGTCGGTCTTCTTTTCCCGCCGCGATCGTAAAACGATTGAAAATGTATTTTCCATCAAATACAATTTCAACAATAAATCAGGACTTACGTTCCGGGCAAGGCATTACTGGAGCCGGGTTCGTGTAAAAGAGTTATACGATTTGCAGGCGGATGGAACACTTGTGCCTGCAGTACCCGACGAACCTATAGAGCATAAGAACACCAACTTTTTTAATATTGATGCTTTATATACCTGGCAATTTGCTCCCGGTAGTTTTCTGAATATTGCATGGAAAGATGAGGGACAGTTTTATGATGGCGATCCCCGGTTGACTTATTTTAAAAACTTTGACAGGACACTTGCAGAGCACCAGGTAAATAACCTATCGGTTAAGGTTATTTATTATCTTGATTACCTGAATTTCAGAAAGTGGAGTAAAAAGAAATAAGAGTAGCCATCGTCAAACCTTTTACTGATTGTTGTCATTGCTCTCACACCCAGACCTGAATACTTTCGTATAAAGAAAATGTTGAGCCATGAAATTTTTTACTGAAGTGTTTTACGACACAAAATTGGGTGTGATTGAATTTCATTTTGAACGTGCGGGCAATCCTTCTACTACCGGTTATGACGTAGCTGTTATTCGCAGTACAAGCAAAACATACAATGTTACTATGATTGAGCTGAATGGCAGATGGAGAATGATAGATACTTCTCAACTTCCCAACTGGCTTATAGAGTTTGAAGATTTACTTTCAGATTCAATTAAAGCACACCTGACCAGGACTGCAGTTGCAAATTGAGCTTCTTGTTGTCTTTTATAGAAACCTGGTTGGCACTGATGCTCTTCCATAATACTCAAAACAGGTAAGAATATACAAGAGTGCTCATTCGTTTTACTCAGGATAAGCTGTGCAAGGGGCGATCAATTGTAGCAATGCAGATAGCTCATAAGATTCTACGCATTATTATACACCTTCAACACCGGCTCTCTCAGCACATTCCCTTTTTCTGAAATCATAAACTCCAAAACTTCAGCCAGAGCTTCCGGTTTTACCCATTTATCAAAATCAGCATCAGGCATGCTTTTGCGATTCGGTTCAGTATCAATTGTGCTTGGCGCCACAACTGAAACCGTAACATTTTTTCCTTTCGCTTCCGCATTTAAATATTCAGCCAGTTTAAAAAGAAGTGATTTGCTCAATCCATAGGCAATTAAATTTTTACCTGCAGAAGCTTGCAATGCAGGACGAGCGCCAATGAAAATAATTTTGCCCTTGTTTTGCTCCATCATGTGCTGAAACAACGGCCGGGTTACATGGTAAGCCGTATCAAAATTGAGGCTGATTTGTTTTTTTACATCTTCTGATTTGGTCGCTGAAATATCACCCATGGCAAAGCCGCCAACCAACAATAAAGCGCCGTCAATCGTTTTATGCTGATCAATTATTTTATGAACGAAGGCTTCCGTCTTTTCTTCGTTGGTAAGGTCCAGAACTTCGACCTGAAGGTTTTTGTGCTGAGGAAGTTCTTTCAGGTCTTCTTCTTTTCTTACAGTTGCAATGACTTTATAATTTTTAGCTAAAAAAGCATTGGTAACGGCTGTCCCAAGGTTGCCGTTGGCTCCGGTTATAATAACTGTTTTCATCTGTTGGTTTTTATTGTTTTTAAGCCAGATGGAACC
>JAGIAB010000449.1 GCA_017745135.1 Flavisolibacter sp. | reverse complement strand
GAAATACAGGAAGGAAAAGCAGATGAAGGAAACCGACCAACTTCTTAACCAGTTTATCAAAGATTATTTGCATCGTTTCGTTCAGAAAGTAAATGATCTATAAAACAAATTGAAATCTGCATGTACCTGGTGTCGGATAACGTTTTAGAAGATTATACCTTTGTAGATTTGTTATACGACATTAAATTTTAGTTTATCCTCGCTTATGAAGCGTTCTGTTATTATTGGGTCAGGAGCTGATATTCCTGACGAAATTGTAAAGAATACTGATTTTATTGAAGAGCAATTTTTTGCCGAAGATGGTAAACCTATTACCACTTCCCCTGAAATCATAATCGATAAATTTTTTAAGATCACCGGTATTGAAGAGAGGCGCTATGCTCCTTCTCAATTAAATTCATCGGACCTCGCTGCTTCTGCCGCAGCATTAGCTATTAAGGATAGCGGCGTTGATGCTGAAACTCTCGACCTTATCATTGTTGCTCATAATTATGGTGATGTCTCTTACAACAGTGTGCAGGTTGATACAGTGCCTTCGATTGCCAGCAGGGTAAAACACCGTTTGGGAATTTCAAATCCTTCTTGTATTGCATTTGATGTTTTGTTTGGCTGCCCCGGCTGGATATTGGCGCTTATGCAAGCCGATGCTTTTTTCAAAGCAGGCATGGCAAAAAAGGCATTGGTAATAGGAACAGAAACATTGTCAAGAGTAATTGACCGGCATGACAGGGATAGTATGATCTTTAGTGATGGGGCAGGAGCAGTGGTGTTGGAATACAAAGAAAGTAAGGGAGGAATATTATCATCAGGCGCCTTAAGTCATACCGGCGAAGAAACCGGCTTTCTGTATATGGGCGAATCCAGTTATCCATGCTACAAGCCAGGGACAAAGTTCATAAAAATGAAAGGCAGAAAGGTGTATGAGTATGCGCTAAAGTTTGTTCCGCAGGCTATGAAGGAATGTTTTGACAAAACGGGAATCGATATTTCTGAACTGAAAAAAATATTCATTCACCAGGCTAATGAAAAGATGGATGAAGCCATTGTTGCAGCATTCTATAAATTGTATGGGCTGGAAGCACCTAAAGATATTATGCCTATGTGCATTCAGTTTTTAGGCAACAGTTCTGTTGCAACCGTTCCAACTTTATTTGACATCATTCGTAAAGACAAAGATCCTGACCACAAATTGCAGCCAGGCGATGTGATCTTATTTGCTTCGGTAGGTGCAGGAATGAACATCAATGCAGTTTGTTACCGGATGCCGGGTGAATAAATAAGGCATCTTCTTTATTGCCTATACAAAGCAAGCATTGCAGGTAATCTTATCTGTTATTTAATTGCTGTCTCTATTCCATATGTCCTTCATTAGAATTCAATAACCTTACGAACAGTTATTATCCACTCTGTGAAGTTTAATGACCCTGTTTAATCAATGGTAAGTCCACACCAAAATCAATAGTTCCCGGCTTAGGCTCTAACAGGTATCGTTTCTTACATTCTTTCCATTTCCGGATCGTGATGAAACCATTTCGAAATTCAGAAACAGATTTAAAGCATTTGAGAAGCCCGGGATTCAAACTCAAAAAATTCTTAAAAGCAAGCAACGAATTTATATTTTGAAAATAAACTAAAGATCAGGACGGTTACATTGGTTTGTGGTACAAAAGATGAAGAATATAATTACCTGTTTTCAAAGAGTTGTTAGTTCATAGATTGAATACGAAAATTAATAAATCGTAAATTGTCAGAAATGAAAAAAGTATTAATTGCATTGGATTATGATCCAACTGCACAAAAAATTGCAGAAGCCGGTTATGGTTTGGCAAAAGCAATGAATGCCCGTACTATTTTGCTGCATGTAATTTCTGACCCGGTTTATTATTCTTCTCTCAACTATTCTCCAATAATGGGGTTTGATGGTTTCAATAGTATCGATACAATTCAACCGGAAGCTGCCGACGAATTAAAAAAGACGGCTCAAAATTTTCTTGAGGAATCAAAAAAATTTCTTGGTGATGAAAGTATAGAAACAGTGGTAAGCAGCGGCGAATTTGGAGACGCTATTTTGGAAACGGCACGAAAATTAAATGCTGATATAATTGTTTTGGGTACGCATGGCAGGAGGGGATTGGATAAAATTTTGGTAGGAAGTGTAACGGAAAATGTTTTGCGTGACAGTTTAATACCTTTATATATCATTCCAACAAAAGGCATTCAGGAAAACAAGTGAAATTTCATTGAGATAAAATTGCTCATCGTTGATTTAATTATCGTTATCAGTTCGCAATCCGGTAAAACTAATTTATCATGCCTAATGATCTTTATAAAATCAAAAAGCTGCTAAGCACCAAAAACGGCACATTCACTTATTATAGTCTTGCTGAGCTTCAGAAGCAGGGACATGCTATTGACAAGCTGCCTTTTTCCATTCGTATTTTATTGGAAAATGCTTTGCGCAATTATGATGATTTTGCGGTGACCAAAGAAAATATTGAAACCATTCTCCAATGGAAACCTGCAGGCTCCGATAAAGATATTCCATTCAAACCGGCCCGTGTATTGATGCAGGATTTTACCGGCGTTCCTGCCGTGGTGGACATTGCTTCTCTTCGTGCCGAAATTGCGAGAAAGGGAAAAAATCCCGATGAAATAAATCCATTGATACCTGTTGACCTTATCATTGATCACTCGGTGCAGGTTGATTATTTCGGAACGGAATACGCCTACTCCCGCAACATCGATGAAGAGTACAGGCGCAATAAAGAACGCTATCAATTTTTGAAATGGGCACAAAAATCATTCACCAATTTTAATGTGGTTCCTCCGGGAATGGGCATCTGCCACCAGGTCAACCTTGAATATCTTTCGAAAGGAGTGATTGAACGTAACGGAGAGATTTTTCCTGATACATTGGTGGGCACCGACAGTCATACACCG
>JAGIAB010000448.1 GCA_017745135.1 Flavisolibacter sp. | reverse complement strand
CTATGGAAGGTTACCCTTACTTAACCGTATTAAATTTCGGAAAACGTGTTGCGAATCCATTAAGCAAGGTGGTTACAAAACTGTATGATCCTGCATCAGGAAGTTTGCTAGACACCTGGAGTACCAATTATGGTGATTATAAGATTGATGCATCGGGATATTTGTATTATGGTGTTGCATCTGGCGATTTGCAGCAAGGGATGGCATCTTTTTATGGCAAAACAAACTTTTACTACAGTTGTCGTTGAAAGAAGAGAGATAATACCTTTCAACCATCTCTGAATTTGAATTTCTATTTTTGCGTTCCATTCTTTGTTTTAATTACTTCGTAAGCGCTTAATATTCAACAATACTTTTCATATCCGAAAGTAAAAAGTTCGAACTCCGGCTAGTCCTGTGCACTTTTATTATCCTGGAATAATATCATTTTAGGATAATAATTACAGTGTCATTGTTTTTGTTTTCGGGTGTCAAACAACCTTATCTTCTTCATTCACTTTCCTTTCGAAAGATTTTTTCAATACTGTTTACGTCCATTCGGAAAAGCTTGTAAAGGTTTTTCCGTCATATCGATAAGCTCCATTCCAATTGCTGAACCAAATGTTTGCGTTTTTATCTTGCAAAACAGGCCAGTACCAATTGTTTGGTGGTTGTTGTTCGTTTATTTTAAGGTTGGTTACTGATTTTCCATCGTAGCGAAACACACCTTCATTACTCCGTCCACCCACCCAAATGTTACCCGGCAAGATGCAGTTGCCATTTTTTTGAAGCGTAAGGACAAGAACCTTCGGTGGGTCGTAAACTTTTGTCCTTAAGCGTCGTAAAATGATTTAAGTTGACTCTATTTCTTAGCCTTACCTTTTAATCCCTATCTCTCATAGCCGGTTGCCATCAACTTCGCCCATTTTCAATTCAGCTCCGGTCCCACTTCAAATGGTATTGCATGCGCTTCTACCTGTATTTGTGATAACACATTCGACCGAACCTTTTTCAATGGAATAAAAGCCAGCATCGCAGGTTCTTCCGGGTGCCCACCAACCCCCACAGCAATATATACCGGGATGCCTTCATTTTTTTCAAACTGCCGGTACCGCACCAGCTCATAACTTCTGGCCCACTCTACCCTTCCCTTGATCAGTCCTTCCTTCCACCGGCTAACCACTGCCATAGATACGATGCCATCACTGCCCTGAACAAAATAATGTACAGTACCTTCACTACCAGGAGCACCAGCATCGGTTGTATAAAAACCCGATCGCTCAAGCCAGCCATGTACAAAAGCATGGAACAGCGCTTGTACCTCCTCCTCAGGCCTCACCATTCGCACATCTGCAGCTTTGCTTGTTTCAACTGCAACCAAAGGACCCACGGAATCAGTTGTTTCAACCATTATCTCAGAAGCAGCCTCCACTTCACCACCTACGTGGCGCTCTTCCACAATTACGGTATCGTTTTGCTTTTTATTTTTTTGATACCTGTAAACCAAAAAACTAACAAGAACCATCAGACATAAAAGCATCCATACAGTATACAGGTAAACAGGTGGTATCAAAAGCAAGACTTCCTTAAAACAAATTTGCATGCGCTAAAATCATTGAAGAAGCTTGAAAATTATCTCCAGAAGATTAAAATGAAGAACGATAGGTACAACAAATTTTTCCTCATCTGGTATTGCAGGCAGCGTCCTCTTTCTGCCCAAAAATAGATCGATATTCACAGATTCCGGTTTTAGTAGTTTTTAAGCACCATATTCAGAAACATCATTAAAAACAAAGGTTGCCGGCTAGATGTAGTTGTCACTTTTTTGGCGTGTAAGAACTTCAACCTTCGGTGTAACGTAGGTTTTTGTTCTTAACTGCCGTAAAAGGATTTAATGGAATCTACTACTTAGCCCGGCTCGATATTTTATAACGTCCAGCCGGACAAAAAATAAGGGTTACACATAGAAACAGAATAGGAATAAATGATGAAAATAACTTTATTGCTGGGATCCGCTCTTTGGCTAGTTTTTTACCGGGAGAAAAGCATACTTCTTGCCAAATTCTATCATCTGTTCAAAGAAGCTTTTGGGGTATTCTATCTTCACATCAGCAACCTGATCCCCATTCATTACGGGTACAAGTCGTGGTTGAATAAAGCCTTTGTAAGGCTTTACATCCAGCTTTGCATAACGATCTAAAATTTCACGGTGAAGTTTTGGATCAACCTTTACGCCGTATGTCTCTACAAGACTTTTGCCAGCATTGAAATCTCCTTCAGACTTAATACGTTGAATTTCTCTGAGCAATTGACCGAAAAGATCGCGAAGCTTGTTGTAGTCATTGATGCGAACGTATGTCTTGCCGTTCTTTTTTATGAGCTCTACTACATTATCTTTTTTGCCTTTTTCATAGGCCCAGCGTGCATTCATCTGGCGGTTGCGCATGTGTGCTTCTTCTATTTGCTCACCTGGTTTCAGCCGGGTGAGTTGTGTCATAAGCCCGTTCATTAAATAACTATCATATTCTGCCATTCCAACTTCTGTTGATGGAGCTACTCCAATATCCACCAGCTTTTGATCCATTATATAGTATAATGCTACAAGATCAGCACGTGCTTCTTCCAGTGTAGCTGAATAATTCTTAAGTGTCTTATCAGGGGTTTCAACTCCGGGGTTTATCTGTCCTGATGCATGACCAATACACTCATGCATATCCGTATGAAGGTCTGCTGCAAGAGTTCCGAATTTCTTCAATCGTTGTTTAACAGTATCGTTGAAGGCAAATTCATCTATCAATCCGCTCTTTGCGCTGGCGACATTATAAGAGTAGATGATGTTGCTTAGCGATACCGATTTCGAGCCATGCTCTTTACGTATCCAATCAGCATTGGGCAGGTTGATGCCGATGGGCGTATTAGGTGCAGCATTGCCACTTTCGGTTATAACGGTGATAGCTTTTG
>JAGIAB010000447.1 GCA_017745135.1 Flavisolibacter sp. | reverse complement strand
CAATTCACTATGAAAAAGGTTTTGGGAATAGCAGTCGTTGCATTGCTGGGTTTATCCGCTCCTTCTTTTGCTCAAAGCAAAGTTGATAAGGCCGCAAATGGCGTGAAAAAAGGCGCCAATAAAACATGGCAGGGTACCAAAAAAGGAGCGAAGGCAGTCGGTAACAAAACAGCCGAAGTCACCCAAAAAGGTGTTGCCAGAGTTACTGATAAAAAATCAGATCAATGGGTAGGTCCTAATGGACAAACTATTTATATTGATGACCTGGGAAAGTATTACTGGATCAACGGCAACGGTAAAAAGATTTATGTAAGTGAATCCGAGTTGAAAGCAAGACACAAGCAATAAAATAAAATCCTCTCATTACGAGAGGATTTTTAATATCATCTTTTTTTGTGTTAACCTGCATCCAGGTTAATTTCAACACGTATCGCTTTCAATCCTTTTACTCCCTGTAACTCTTCCAATTCCAACATTTCCGCTACAGGCTTCAAAATATTTTTTTTCTGCAGAAACTTAATGTATTCTTCATACTCCGAAACATCTTTCTGGTTTGAATACACGATGGCAATTTTACCGGGTTGTGTCAGGCGTTCCCTTGTATCCCTGACATGTACTTTATCCAAACGCTTTTTGATGATCTCATAACGGATATTGTACGATCCCTCCACATCAAACTTCCGTTCGTCTCTGCGAAAACTTATAGCAATCGGTTGACTATGGATGAGGATTAGCTGTGTAGTTTGCAAAGGCAGTTTTAAAAAAGGCAACAGTTGTTGAGTAATTTTGGCGGCACCTGCCATTGTTTTTAATTGCCACAAACGGATATTCTTCAAATAAAAAATATCAAAAGGATTTAGCGGGGCAATTGCCTGCCCTATGTAAATATTATATTCAACCCCATCGGTCCTGTATTTTTCAAAATAGTGCGGATAGGATTTTTGAATGCTCTCTTCCTCCTCTTCAAGATAAGAAAGAACAGCGTTATTGATCATTGACACAGATTCTTCATACTCCCTGCGATGCTTATAAATTTTGCAATTATTTTGATTCAAGAGTTTAAAATAATCATCAATTATTTTTTTCGCATCGGCATTCGTTTTTTGTAAATGTGTGAACAAGGGTTCGACTTCAAGTGTTAAGAACTCATTTGTTTTGATTTCGTCTTCCGCGGCCATATTTTCCTCAATGGAGTGACGGATGCTTTCATTTTTGAATTCAAGGCCTTCCAGCAACGGCAATTGAGTTATCGCCTGTAACTGTATAAGCACATCTGCAATCAACTCCAGGTGTTCTTTCAGGTCTTTTCGAATGGCATTACTTCTTTCCATTGACGAATTACGAATATCAATAGCGCCATACAAAGGGTAAACGTTATCAAATACAACTTTTTTTGTAATGCCTGGTTTACCGTTGCTTCGCAAATGATCCCAGGCAACTTCTGCAAACTTCCACTCCACTGATTGCTGAAGTGCCGTAAATTTTTCCTTAATCACTTTTTCAATCCGGCTATGAAAATCATCACGGCATTTGAGTACAGCTAATGAAATCAATGGAATAGCCGGCTCCAGGTGCATTACCGTTTCGTGTGTTAGTGAGTTCCTGGTTTTGGAAGAAAGTTCAAGTATACCAATCAGACCATCACCATTTTGTATAGGATAATTAATATAACTTTTTGTACCTTCTTCCACAGCAGCCCGAAGGAAAGGAACAAATTCGAGCATATGCTCATCCACATTACTGACCGGCATGGGCTGCGAATTTTGTTTTAAAAAACCAACATATTCCTGGAAAGATGCACAACTTTCAGCACTGCCATCCAACCATTGCCTTGCCACAATACTATGCTGGCCCGAGTGATCGTCTAATACCACCTGGTTGTTGATCATTACAAAAGGCATGATTCCTATTTCGACATCATTTAATCCAATGAGTGCTTTCACGGCCGTTTTTAACTCACTCATGGTCTCTATGCCACAAGTTTCCCTTAACAAAATTCTTTTAATGATCTCAAGTGATTCTGTTGTTGTAACATCTTCTGCCACCCATACACCAAACCCCTTTGCTTCGAATAAATTCAGCGGCATTCTGGCTAGTTGTCTTTCAAGGTCAAGTATCCGGAAAGTGTTCATGCAAACACCGCAATCCTGGATAGGCGGCAACTCGCCTTTCAATTCCAAATCAATGAACCGGCGATCATACCGTATCCTGTAGTAACGCATCATTCCTGTTAGCTGGTCAGAGATGGGATAAATCAAATGGCGATCTTCATTTAAGTGCATACCATAAAACTTTTCCAACACATGATCGTAAATGGCTGCACATTGTATGGCTTTCAATTCTTCTGTTGGAATACCATCAGGCATTAAGAGGTATTGTTCATTGTTGTCGAAAAACAATTTTCTGAAATCATCACAATAATAAAATACCTTGAACTGGTAAGGCGAAGCCAGGGCAAAATTATTTTGCAACTTGCTACCAACAACAGGAAACAATGAAGTGGTGAGCAACTCCATCAGGTCTGCTTTCTCATCAATCAAACCAATATCGTCTACAGTCTCCAATAATCCCGGTTCACTTTCAAATTTTTTGATGATGTAATTGTACAACTGCTCTTTTGTTTCCGACACAGAGGAACGTTTCTCTTTCAAATAATGAACAAAAGGACTAAAGGATATATGACTATCAACCAGCGGAAGCGCTTCAATAATAGTTGGATGCGCAGTTAACACTCTGGATTTTTTTGAGGGCTTCAATACAGGCATTTCGTCAAGCATAAGCAAGCGTTTTAAAGTGACGAAAAAATGCAATAGTGAGGTGGCTTTTTAAAGTTACGAAATTGCCTTACAATCCGATTGCATAGTTATTTTCTTCGTCGAGACTGGTCAGTCAATTCAACGGCAGGTAAATCTCAAACGTAGTTCCTTTATTTACTTCACTGG
>JAGIAB010000446.1 GCA_017745135.1 Flavisolibacter sp. | reverse complement strand
CCCGAAACCTTCGTCAACTATTTACAATGCCGGTCCGGATGCAGACGTTGAGATCATTGAAATGGATCGGATGCGCAAACTAATTGCTGATCACATGGTGCGCAGCAAACACACGTCCCCGCATGTAACTTCTTTCAGCGAAGCCGATGTGACCAATCTTGTCATGTGGCGTGAAAAGGTGAAAAAGGATTTCGAAAAAAGAGAAGGCACCAAGATCACGTTCACTCCTTTGTTTATTGAAGCGATTGTTCGGTGCATTAAAAAATTTCCGATCATTAACAGCTCTGTTGATGGTGATAGAATCATTGTGAAGAAAGATATCAATATTGGAATGGCCACTGCATTACCGGGCGGAAATTTGATTGTGCCTGTTATTCGCAATGCCGATCAATTGAACCTGGTAGGATTGGCAAAGCAGGTAAATACCTTAGCTGAAAATGCCCGCAATAATAAATTACGGCCAGAAGATATTGCTGACGGAACTTTCACAATGACCAACGTTGGAACGTTTGGAAGCTTAATGGGCACGCCTATCATCAATCAACCGCAGGTAGCCATTCTTGCTGTAGGCGCTATCAAAAAACGGCCGGTTGTTGTTGAAACGCCGCATGGCGACAGCATTGCCATTCGCCATATGATGTACTTATCCATGAGTTATGATCATAGAATTATCGATGGAAGTTTAGGCGCCACCTTCTTAACAGCCGTAGCGAATGAGTTGGAAAACTTTAGCGGAGAAAGAGAATATTAAAGCAAGAATTTAGGAAGTAAAAATTAATGGTTGACTTCCAAAATGTTTTCGATAGGAATTAAGGGAAGATAAGGTTCCAATTCTTTTACCGAATCGAATGCTCTTAAAAAAAGCGGGTCTTCGGTAATTTTATCAAAATACAATTCCACATAAAAATGATCCAGAGCATAAAGCTCAATGTTTAGTTGAGGAGTTCTCCTTATCAGTTCAAGATATACGCCATACTGCAATAAGATCTCAGCCTGCATTTCCTGAGGAAGCATTCGGTATGTATTGAATGCAATCATCAGAATAACCGCTAAAAATATTATGCCGGGCAAAGTGGAATTCAAAGCCCATCAGTGCCCGGCTATTGCTTTCGTCAATTTAACCGGCTATTGCTTTCGTCAATTTAAATTAAGCACCTTGTCTTTAGGATATTTTACACTGTAGGAAAAGCGAAGTTTCTTTACTTCTCCCGGAGCTAATTGCAGTTTCCAGGTAAGCACGCCAATTTCTGAATTTACTGAAGCTCCGCCGTCATCCAACAATTCCACTTCTATTTCCTTATTTGTGGTTAAAGGGTATTGATCCTTCAACATCATACGCACCGTATCTTTTTTATTGTTCTTTACTGTAAGCTCATAGGTAAACTTTTGAAGTTTATTAGAACCAAGGAATTTGGTGCTGCTGTAATCCATTAGTTTTTCTTTTTTAATCACTACCCTTTTATCACGACCTAAGGTGAGATTGAGTGTATCCAAAGTAGATGCAGGATCGATAAAAGATTTACCAACATAGGTTCCTTCAAAAATAATGTTGGCATCACCGGGAAGCAGGTTCAGTTTTTCCCAATCCGGAACTTCTGCCAACAAGTAAGCATCCTTATCAAGCTTGGGCACTGCGTAATATTTATACAAAGAGTTGATTGAATATTCTTTCAAGGTTGCAGTTTGTTCTTTACCATTGGTTGGAACATCATAAGGAAGATCGATGTCGAAGGTTACGTTCAGTTCATTATCAGTAACGGAAACATAATCATCCAAACCATCTTTGAGTGTAACAACCACTACTCCATTGGCTCCTCTTGAACCATAAATGGATGTCGCCTGTGCATCTTTTAAAACATCGACAGTTTTTATTGCATTGGGATCAAGCTTTGAAAAGTTATCGGCACTCATTTGCACGCCATTGACAATATAAAGCGGCACAGTTTCTTTATTCTGTGTACCTGCTCCACGAATTTTTATTGTTCCATAGCCAGTAGTTACCACTTCGTTCATCTCGCTTTGCAGGTTAACTCCTGTAGCCCTTCCCTGCAAATTGGCCATTGGTGTGTTTGACAATCTTCTCTCCATTACATTCACTGGATTGATATAACTCAAAAACCATGATTTCAATACCGGGGCATTCCCCCATTGATTGGGAACCGATGTAGAAAGCGAAAGCTTTACTTTCTTCCAGTCAATACCCGTTGTTTGTGTAACCCTGGCTTTGTAAATCACTTTCAGAGGGCTTTTGATGTCGTCCACCCGGATATCATAATAAGGCGACCACCAGGCATTGGGCGTGATGTAAGAAACCACAAAATCATATTTGCCTGCTGTAGCTACCGACAATTGAAGCTTTAACTGACCAGCCGCCTTTGTATTCTTATTTTCCTCTTCATTGATCTGCACTTTTATTTTTAGCAAAAGATCGCTCAGCTTTTTTTGTTTTGCTTTTTGCTGGGCCAGTTCGTTTTGAAGTTCGGTGGATTTATTTTTATAGTATTCCATCAGCTTCATTAATTCAGCAACACTTAAACCGGTTTGCTGTCCTTTAATATCCCGGTTTGATTTTAAAACTTCCAAAAGATCTGCAGTTGTTTGAATTTGAACATTTACTTTTTCGATTTCTTTTTGAACCATTTCGGCTGAGTCCTGTAAGAGTTTAATCCGGGAGGTTACTTCCGGCATAACCAAAAAATTATTGGAGAACTCCACTCCCATGATGGTCACGGCCGGAGCACAATTAATCTGTACACTATTTATGTCAACCGTATTACTTATGCCTTCAATTACCAGTTCTCCATTGCCCTGCGATAAATGCACAGAAGTGTTGTGAATCAGTTCTGCCCCGCTTCTGTACACGGTCACTGTTTTCAAATTGGACGGAACCACTAAGGGACGATCAGTTGCGAAGGCGTGCACAAAAAAGAGAAATGCGATAGC
>JAGIAB010000445.1 GCA_017745135.1 Flavisolibacter sp. | reverse complement strand
TTAGCTAACAGTCAACAGTACTTAATGTGGTACCTGGTTTTCCTGGCAGCATTTTCATTCCCTTATATCCTTACGGCTCTTTTTAGCCAGCAACCCATTTTTAAGAACAAGAACTTTCTTTTTCTTTTCCTCATCGCACCGGCCATCTTTTCATGGAAGATGGTGTTTGATGTGGACGTCCACTTCAGCAATAACAGGATACAAAATGCCTACTGGAACCAGGTGATTTACTGGCCCTTTAAATTAGTAGTGGTCACTACAGTACTTTTCATTATCTGGAAGCTCACCAAAGAAAAACAACCATTTTACGGAGTAAGTACAAAGGACTTTAGTTTCAAGCCCTATCTGGGAATGCTGTTCATCATGGTGCCGCTGGTAGCAGCCGCTTCAACGCAGCCCGATTTTTTGGCCATGTATCCGAAATTGAAATCCATTTCATTTTTAAAAGACCAGCACAACAGTGGCTTGTATAAAATCCTGTACGAGCTTTCCTACGGCAGCGATTTTGTTTCCATTGAACTGTTCTTTCGCGGCTTTTTAATCCTGGCCTTTGCAAAATGGTTCGGCAAAGATGCCATCCTACCTATGGCTTGTTTTTATTGCACCATACATTTTGGAAAGCCGCTGGGAGAATGCATCAGTTCTTTTTTTGGAGGATTGATCTTAGGCGTTGTCACTTATCACACACGAACGATATGGGGAGGATTGATGGTGCATTTAGGCATAGCCTGGATGATGGAGTTAGGAGGATATTTAGGCAATCAATAACCTCACCCCCGGCCCCTCTTTAGCAAAGCTGGAGAGGGGAGCGGTGTGGTTTCTGCAAGCCCGTAAGCCGGATTCTGTTCAAGGCTATCATTTATCTGGGATAGCCATTACTGGCTACCTCAATCTGCCTACCCTGAAGCATCAGGCGAGCAGCCTTCAAACGCTTCTATACGTGGCATTTCAGCCCGCAAGGTTTACCCGAATATTACAATCTCTTGTAACAACCGTGAGCTCTTACCTCACGTTTTCACCCTTGCCTGCCTTTGCTTGTGTCTCCACAAGCAAACAGCCGGTGGTAATTTTCTGTGGCACTGTCTCTTGCCTGTCATCCTTCTTTCGAAGAACACAAGCCGTCCCGCCGTTAGCGGGATGCGGTGCTCTGTGCTGTCCGGACTTTCCTATCCTATAAAAAATAGAATCGATAGCGCAGCTTGCAGAACTGCAAATTTAGGATGTTCGGTTTTGAGGAATGGTTAAGATTATGAACCGGGCTGCATTATTACTATGAATCCTCTCTTGCGTCGCACTCTTGTACGTTCGGTAATTCTATTGAGCAATTTGTAAGCGGCTTGTTGGGTACAAACATTTATAGTCGATTATAAATGTTTGTTATCTTAGAGTGGCGGCAATATACGAGTTGTATGCAACTAAAGGAGCGTTCCGAATGAGTAAGTCAAAGACATTCCTACTTCTCTTTATCTACACATTTTTATTTGTGACGCTGTTTACAGGTGTTTACATGTATTTTTCCGTGCTTAGTTCAGAAGGCGCTACTCAAAACATTGGAGGCTCGGAGACAAACTTTTTTACAATACTTCTCCAATGTTTTAGAGACAAATCAAATTTGATTGCAGCTTTGATTATCGCAGTTCTTACATCTGCGTTATCAATATTGATTTCTAAACATCAAGCCAATTACAATCGTATTCTTAACGCTTTTATAGTAACGGTAATCTTTGCAGTTGTTTGCTTGGTTACTCTAATTATCATTAACACCTTAATTACAGAAGTGGCAATAGACCGATACTTGCTTTTGATAAGAAGACCATTGATTTTTCAATGCTCTTCTTATTTGCTTCTGACGATTATTTTAATTCATTTAATTCCAAAATATTCTAAATGAACTGCTGCATACAACATGAAGTTTGCTGCTATGCTGGCAGATGAACAAACATCAGCAACAAATCGCTTATCATCGGCAGTTTCAGTGTGACCGAATTCTAATCATCATTTGTTCTTTAATTTCGATGTTCGCCCGGGGTCTTCACTGCGTGGATTTGGGCGGAGGGAGATCCCGGGGAATTGGAATATACTACTCAATAAATTCCCGGGGTCTCTGCCTCGCACAAGGCTTGGAGAGAAGACTCCGGGTGGACACTAAACATTTATAGTCGATTATAAACGTTTATTATCTTAGAGTAGCGCTAATCTAAGGTTAGGCGTAAGATAATGGCACACATCCTAACAATTCAAATAACTTACAATGGAAGTTCTCAACATTGACGACATTCTAAAAAATGCAACAAGTCTCAAAAAAGAGAATTCAGAAGACAAAGCAATTTCTTTTCTGATTTACACAATTAAGGAACACGACATTTTAAATTATGACCTCATCCGCATTTTACAGAAAGTAAGAACTTACATAAAGAAAGCAAATAGCGACACACAGAAATCTACAATCGAATTTTATGAAAGTTTAGTTGCATCAGCCCAACAAAATAACAAGGTTAGCCAAATTGACTTCTATGAAGAATATGCTGACTTACTTATCCAGTTAGGAAAGTTTAGCGAAGCTGAAATGTACATCAGTGGTGCAATCGCATCAGCAAGTCCGTATGATGCAACAAATTATCTTTATAAGGCAAGTCAACTTTACGAAAAAAGAGCAATTGCAATTCTTTCAACTAATCGTAATGACTTCAAAAAAGCTATTGACCACCTTTACTATCATTTGGGCGGACATTTACTGACAATTGCTTGGCATCTCTTTGTTAACGGCAAAACAAATATTGAAAGATTCATCGCCAGTCAATATGCTTCTTCGTTGGGCTTTAAAGACTTTGAAATTTTTCACAACATCAAAGAAAGTAACGAAGAAAGCGAATATCCGTTTGAAAGGGAAGTGAATGAAGCAGCCTTCAAGACAATCAGCAAAGGAAAAGACATTGAAGCATAT
>JAGIAB010000444.1 GCA_017745135.1 Flavisolibacter sp. | reverse complement strand
GTGTTACATTCCGTGACACATATAAGATGGAATATTGACAGCGAAAAATCTAAATTAAATTAGTCTACTAAAATAATAGACTAATTGCTTTCCTCCCTATATTTGCGGCAGATAACTTTTCCAAAAACTTAACTATGGATCATCATTTCAGTAGTTCGTTATCCTTTCAAGTCAAGAATCTTATTACTATTTACTTAACAACTTCGTGTTGTAACACACACTCGTGTTGATGCAAACTTCTGCATCATCTAATCTTCGATTGCTTCAATATCAGTTCTAGAGAATAGAGGGCATCTATTTGTAAAAAACTAAAACCAGCCTTATGACATAAAAAAATTACAAAATAAAAAGCCGGAAAGGAAAATTCCTTCCGGCCCAGTTTCAACGCAGGAAGATAGCCGAGTAACTGCAATCACTAACTATCATTCGCTGCAGCTTTCATTAACGATTAAATCATTAATAAATGAAACATCGCAAATATATCGAAAGATATATCACAAGGGCATTTCATGCTCATTTGCAAAAAAGCTTTCTATTATTTTTTATCTGTCTTGTTTCAACGAGTCTATTTGCTCAGGTAAGTACTGTCCATGTTACAGGAAAAGTAACTGACGAAAAGGGTAGTCCGCTCGAAGGAGTATCAATCAAATTAAAGGATGGAAACTTAGGTACTACTTCAAACAACAATGGAGAATTTTCAATTGCTACTCCGAACGAAAACTCATTACTTGTTTTTTCTTTTGTTGGGTATAAGCAACAGCAAATAAAAGTTGATAAGCAAATTCCTTTGCGCATTCAGCTTCAACAATTGAACAGTGATCTCAATGAGGTAATTGTTACTGCTGTCGGGATAAAAAATACAAAGCGTTCAATAAACTACTCAGTACAAAATCTTAAAGCAGATGAAATCACTTCCACAAAAGAAGTGAATATAGTTTCTGCCATCAGCGGTAAAGCTGCTGGAGTACAAGTTAACAACAGTAGTGGTCAGCCAGGCGGCTCCGCTACAATAAGAATACGTGGCAATGCTTCTGCATTAGGCGAGAACTCACCATTGTTTATTCTTGATGGAATGCCTATTGATAACTCCAATACTGGTTTGAGTATTCAAAATGCTAATCAAATCGTCAACCAATCTAATCGTGCGGTTGATCTAAACCCTAACGATATTGAAAGTATTTCAATTCTTAAGGGACCGGCTGCTGCCGCTTTATATGGTATCAGGGCAGCAAATGGAGCGATTGTTATTACAAGCAAAAAAGGAGCAATTAAACGCGGTGTTGAAAAGTTGAAAGTGTCCTTGTATAGTAGTTATAGTGTTGAGGATATTGTAAGAAGACTGCAACCACTTCAAACTAAGTTTGGGCAAGGCGTTAACGGAAAATATGTTGAACCGGGACAAAATGGTTCAGAAGATAGTTGGGGACCTTTGCTTGATACATTAACGTATAGTAGTACGCCAAGCAAATGGGATGCGAATGGAACCATTGTAGGCAAGAGTTCCCCTTTGTCAAACGGAATACCGGTTAACAGGTATAACAACATTGACAATTTTTTTCAAAAAGGTTATACCAATGATAATCACATTAGTGTTACAGGAAATACAGAGCGACTTGGTTATTATTTCTCATTCGGTAGATTGTTTCAACAAGGCATAGTTCCTACTACAGCTTTTTACCGGAATACCGCAAGAATAGGAGCAACGCTCCAGGCAAACAGCAAACTCGATTTTTCTGTTTCCGTTAATTATTTCAATAGCGGTGCAAAGAACAGGATGTTGCCCGGCGGCGCACCCGGTGGTGTATTGCGTAGTCTAATGAATACGCCACTTAATTTTGATATTACGAATGGTCTTGACGATGCAGCACACAATCCTGCTTCGTATACTTTCCCTGATGGAACGCAAAGAGCTTATGCAGGCGGTAATCGCGGATTTGATAGTCCTTATTGGTCACTTAATAATAATCCTCATCCTGACGAAATCAACCGTGGTGTTATTGTAGAAGAAACAAACTACAAAATTCTTGACTGGCTTACAGCAACAGCACGAATCGGTACTGATTTTTCATTTGAAAAACGAATGGCTGCTTATAGTAAAGGCTCGGTAGCCTTTCCTGCAGGTGTAATCATTAATTATACATTTTTTAACCGCGATGTAAATACGGATGCTTACTTAACAGCGAATAAAAAATTGTCCGGCAATTTCAATTTGAAAGCAATTGTTGGTCATAATTTCTTTGATCATTATCTCTATTCAACACTGAACCAGGGTAATAATCTTAATCTCCCCAACTTTTACAATATCAGTAATGCATCAACATTTAATATCCAGCAAAGCACTTACAAAAGAAGGTTGATTGCCGGATACGCCAGTGCCGAAATTGACTATAAAAAATGGGTGATACTTAATCTTACAGGCCGCAATGAAATTACTTCCACATTGACCAAAGGACAGAATTCTTTTTTTTATCCTTCAGCAAGTTTAGGATTGATAGTGAATGAAGCACTGAATTTGAATATTCGAAAACTCGATTATTTCAAATTAAGAGCATCCTATGCTAAAGTTGGCAACGATGCCAGTCCGTACTCTCTTGATACCTATTATTCTGCTACTATATTGAGTGGCTCGGTACAAGGACAAACGCTCAACTTTCCATTTAATGGAGTTGCGGGGTATAACATCAATACGAACATGGGTAATGAGAACCTGAAGCCTGAGCAAATTACTTCCTATGAAGCCGGCATTGAAACCTGGTTCTTTAAAAACAGGTTGGGCTTAGATGCTTCTGTTTACAAAAATGAGAGTCGTAACCAGATTCTTCCTATTAGTATTCCTGCGTCAACAGGTTTTACAAGTTTCGCAACCAACGCCGGGCTTATAACAAACCAGGGAATAGATGTTGTACTTACAGGGGTGCCGGTAAAAAGCAAAACGTTTACCTGGTC
>JAGIAB010000443.1 GCA_017745135.1 Flavisolibacter sp. | reverse complement strand
CCCGTACACTGTTATATGAAGGGGCCCCTGCTTGGGCAGTACTATTTGCATAACTTAATCCGGCATCCAAGGAAATTCGTTTTCCTATTCTAAAAGTATTGTTGAACCTAATGTTTCCTCTTGTAGTTTTTGACCGGTCATAATTGTCAGATTGGTCATAATTTCCTCCTAAAACCCAAGCAATATTTTCGCTACCTCCTCTTATAGAAATATTGTTTTGCAATACCATGCTATTGTTAGCGTAAAGGCTATTATAGGCCGCTTTGGAATCTCCGGATTTTAAATAATTTATTTGTGATGCAGAATCGGAAGCGCTTATTTGCCCTTTTTTTCTTTTTAAAAGCACAGCGACCGCCGGAGAAATAGCCTGTTTAAAAGGGCTGTTGATTGTGTTATTGTAGTACCCTTTATTGAATAAGAATTGTTCCATCTCAATAAAATCGGCAGAATTTAGTTGCTGATATTGGAAGAGATCGGGTCCTTTAGTAAGGATGGTATTGAAGCTTACATCTACTCTGGTTTTTGAATTATACTTCCCCCTTTTTGTTGTAATAACAACAACACCGTTACCACCTTTAGCACCATAAATTGATGTTGCCACTGCATCTTTCAAAACGGTGATGGTTTCAACATCATTTGGATTGATATTGTTAATGTCACCATCGTATGGGAAATTGTCCAATATAATTAGAGGATCCAATGGTCCATTTATGGTGCTTTCCCCTCGTATAGAGATAATTGATGGAGTATTGTAACTGCTTGAATTTTTTCCGGTTTTGAACAATACTCCAGGGGTAACTCCATTTAGTCGGTCCAGAACAGATGTACCCTTTTGTTCGTTCAATTTTTCATTTGTGACCACGGAAAAGCTTCCATTTACCTCATTAGGTTTTAGCCTTTGATAGCCAGTATTAATTGTAACTTCCTCCATTTGGTCATTAATACGGGCCAGGCTAATTAATAAACTTCCGGAATTTTCCCTTACAGCAACTCTTTGAGTTTGATAATTAACATGGGAAATAATCAAAGTATCATTTTCTGAAGTTGTAATTTGAAATTCTCCGACAGCATTTGTTTGCAATTCGGTTCTTGCAATATTCGAGGTAATCGTAACGCCAGAAATTGGCTTTTTGTCTGATGCTTCAATTACAACCCCTTTAACGGTTATTGATTGCGCCCGCGCAATTGAGGTACCCAATAATAGTGAACCAATTAAAATTATTGATCTCATAAATCGTTTTTATAGGTTAGCGAATTGTGGTTGACTTTGATGCAGTGTTCAGGATCGCTTTTTCTTTTCGGCTGCTTTGTATAAGGGCATCCACCGTGCTTTGTGTAATGAACAAGTGAGTCGTTTGACCCACCAGGCAACCTGAAGGATCTAACCAAACATAATAAGGATTAAACAGGCTCCGGAACGATTTTTTAAGCACCGTATCTTCCACGATAATGGGAAGGGTAAATTGTGTTTTGTTTTTTTGCTCCCAGCTATTAATAAACTTTTTCACCGCAGCTTCTGTTTCATATGTAACCATTATGATCTGTATGTCTTTGGACATTTTTTTTTGTAAAGCCAACTCTCGGGGAAACTCAGCTATACAAGAGCCACATCGTGTAAACCAAAATCCAAATATTACTAGTTTGCCATCAAAATCTGATAGATTGGCTATTGGGGCTTTATAATTGATAAAATGCCCTAAGGGCATTGATTTTTTTATGTTGTCTCCAATATAAACTGGAGAATCAACATTTCGTAAATCGTAACCATTATTATCCTGCGCATATACCGTGCTTAAGAAAAGGCATAGTGCAATGGTTGCAATGGATTTTTTCTTAGTAACTGTGCATAGGTTGGCCTTTACGCAGGCTTGCGTTTTCTTTTTCATACTGCAATGAATTAAGCGTTAGGAAATAATTGGGTTGTGAGAATATTGCTTTCTTGAAAAACATGAGGTTAGCGTATTGAATTTTCTACCTAAAAGCAAAGGAATATCGCCAGGCTAAGCGGCGCAGGCATCCATGAGAAGAAATGCCGGCCGCCGCCCGGCGCCGGCCTATGTTGGATCTTTTGGATGGGAGGCGAACCAAAAATTATATTGGGCTAGATTGGGGCTGCGCAGGAAGCTACACTGGCCTCCCGTTAAATACATTATTTCTAAGAAATGGCTTTTTACCCTCATCTTGCTTTTCGTTAAGCAAGTCTCAGGTAGCAAGTGGTTGCAAATTATTGTTTGCTCTTATGTCAATAGGGCAGACCCAAATGCTACCGAACTGAGGCACTGGTAAGAGCCTGGAAACAGTAGACTGACAGTGAGCCTGCCCTATTAGCATAGAGCAGGGTGTTTCACTATCATCTCGTTTCCTAAGAAAATTACCAGTTTTCAGTTCGAGACTTATAGCGAAATCCTTCATAAATTGAAGGACCTCAAAATTAATAATTTTTAATTACTAACCTCCATTAGTAATATTTCATGTTCTAAAGTTAATAAAATATTTCTAAAAGAAAATAATAATTTCAAAAGGAAAATAAATATGTTATTTTGCTAATAGTTATTGTCGTTTGTTTGATACTATCTATTTTTTGTATATAAATTATAGATGAATGGCAAGGACTAAGCAAAACATTTCGAATGAACAAAGAAAAGCAGACTTCGAGAAGGAATTGAAACACAAATATTCCTCAATAAAAACGTCATTCGAAGCGGGAAAATTGGAAAATTTTGATCAAATTGATGCTATAATTAGACCTTCCGTTCTAGCAAAACAGCTCCATATGGGCTATAAATCCTTTAAAAGTAAAAGCGAATCTCCTGGCGATTTTTCCAACAATGAACTTGTTAGGATGGCTGACTTATTTGATATTGATATCAATTTACTATTAAAAATGGTATTTAAATTAATGCGTTTTAAAAACAGGTTTAAAGCTGGTGATTCTATTAGGTTGTAAGC
>JAGIAB010000442.1 GCA_017745135.1 Flavisolibacter sp. | reverse complement strand
CCAGTATACTGGTGGCTTTTTTAATCACAGATTTTCTGGATTTAGCTATGATTTCACAGATTTCCTCACAGTAAGAAAATCTGTTTAATATAAAGTTCTTCTGAAAGTTGGTTTTGTGAGTGGCAAAGTCCTCCACCGGAGGTCCCGATAGCTATCGGGATAGGGAGGCCCCTTAAAACAAACTTCCCTTCCTTCTTCTTGTACTTCCTCCCAAACCTAAAACACCCAGCAAGGACCTCGTTAAAATAGAAGCGGCTGTTCTTCCAGCCTGCCTTACTACAGGATTATCCACCCAGCTTTTTTCGGGTTTGGATGCGGCTTTCTTTTCTTCTTTGGCCTGCTGCTGCATTTGTTCTATTTCAACAGAACGTTGTTGAGCTACTTCAATTTTTTTATTGAGAAGTTCATAGGCACTTTCGTTATCGACTTCCTGGTTGTATTTGTTAACAAGTTTAGATGAACTGGTTAAGGAAGTTACTTCTGCATCAGTCAAAATATCCATACGGCTTTTTGGCGGCGCCATGATAACATGAACGAGGGGAGTGGGAATTCCTTTTTCATTTAGTGCAGTTACTAACGCTTCGCCAATACCTAATTGAGTGATGAGGTCTTCGGTTTTATAAAATCCGGTTTCAGGGTAATTCTCTGCAGCCTGCTTAATTGCTTTTCTATCAACCGCAGTAAAGGCACGCAAAGCATGTTGTATTTTCATTCCAAGCTGTCCTAAAACGGATTGAGGAATATCCATTGGGTTTTGTGTAGAGAAGAAAACTCCAATGCCTTTTGATCGAATCAGCTTGATCACTGTTTCAATCTGATCGAGTAAAACTTTAGAAGCTTCTTTGAAGATGAGATGCGCTTCATCAATAAAGATGACAAGTTTTGGTTTGTCTAAATCACCTTCTTCAGGTGATGTGGCATACAACTCTGCCAGCATTTGCAACATAAAGGTTGAAAACATCTTTGGCCTGTCCTGCAACTCAGCCACTCTTAAAATAGAAATCATCCCGCGGCCATCATCAGAAATACGCATCAGGTCTTCTACTTCAAAACTTTTTTCACCAAAAAAATCATTGGCGCCCTGCTGTTGCAATTCAATTACTTTACGAAGGATGGTTCCTGTTGAAGTAGTGGGTATCTTGCCATAAGATTTTTCGATATCTGCCTTCCCTTCTGCCGATATGTATTGAAGTACTTTGATAAAATCTTTGAGATCAAGAAGAGGAAGTTTATTGTCGTCGCAGTATTTAAATATCATGGCAACAACTCCAGCTTGCGTGTCATTTAACTCCAAAATTTTTGAAAGTAGAACAGGACCAAATTCACTCACCGTTGCACGTAAATGAACACCGGGTTTACTTTTTGTCAGCGTTAACAGCTCAACAGGATATGCTTGCGGTTTGTAATCAATACCCAGGAGCTTTGCCCGTTCCAATATTTTATCATTGACTGTACCGGTAGCAGCAATTCCACTTAGATCACCTTTTATGTCGAGCAATAGCACAGGAACGGAAGCATCACTCAATCCTTCACTGATCATTTGCAGGCTTTTGGTTTTCCCGGTCCCGGTAGCGCCGGCAATCAGTCCATGACGGTTGAATGTTTTTAGCGGAAGAAAAATATCTGCGCCTTCAACAGGTTTACTGTCGAGCACGGCTCTTCCTATTTTAATGGTTTCGCCTTTGAAACTATAACCTTCTTTTATTGTTTGCAGAAACTGATCCTGGTTTGCCATACACTGAGTTTTAGAAAGAAAAGATAAATATATTCAGAGATATTTATCACTAACAAAAGCCTCATGTTTTTTATTGAAATTTGTTAAAGGATCCTTCTCTTGCTATGTTCCGGTTGTTGATCATCTTTTTGTTGCTTTCAAATACTTGCTTTGGTCAGAAGCGAACAGCCAGCTTTTCATCCATTGACTGGAATGTAAGAAATATTGAAGCGCCTACTGTTGATTCGCTGGCTAAGAAGCTCACCGCTCCTTACGAAACTGAGCTTGAAAAGACAAGAGCCATTTTCAGTTGGATTGCACAGCATATTGCATACAATACAGGCATCTACAATGTGGGAAGAGGATACCAGCCGGTTAAATATGTTTTTGATCCTGCTGATACCATTACTTCAAAATCAGCAATTGAACAAACAGCAGAAAGAGTTTTAAGAAGGCGTGTTGCCATTTGTGATGGTTATTCCAAACTATTTAAAACACTTTGTGATTACGCGGGAATAGAATCAGAAGTGATTCTTGGTTATGGAAAGTGTTATTTGGAAAAAGATGAAAGATTCAGGACCAACCATACCTGGAATGCAGTGAAGGTTGACAGCGTATGGCGTTTGTTGGATGTTACCTGGGCTAGTGGTTATGTAACGTTTTCAAACGAGTTTGTTCCTCGTATAGATGAATCTTATTTTTTGGCACCGCCGCAACAATTTATCCTGGATCATTATCCTGAAGATTTAAAATGGACTTTATTGGAGCGGCCGCCTACATTGCGGGAGTTTCACTTCAGTCCGTTTAAGTACAAATCATTTATTAAATACAGTATTGCTTCTGCATCTCCTTCGAGCGGAACCATTGAAGCATTTGCCGGTGATACCATCAGGATTGAATTGAAGCTGAAAGATCCATCAAAGGATTCACTAACTGCGCCAGATTCTTACTTTGACTCGGCTGTTATACAACTTTCACCCGCATCCGTTTTTTTAGAACCGGTTATTGAAAATAATAAGGCCATTTATACCTATGTGGTTCAATCAAGTGACCTGGAATGGCTTCATCTTCTTTATAATCGCGACCCGGTTTTGCGGTATAAGCTAAATGTTAAGAAATTGCAACAATCAGGTAACTGAATTGCTTGGGTGTTGTAACTGCCTTTCCCTGAAACGGCCTGCAGGCAAGCCTTTCCGCAAATTGAGTTTTGTTTGGGATTGTAAAACCTTTCCCGGTTTGGTTT
>JAGIAB010000441.1:247-2967 GCA_017745135.1 Flavisolibacter sp. | reverse complement strand
TCTTTGGTTTTTCGATCCTCAACCCATCAGCATTTTGTTTCCATTTTAATTTCTCTTTGCTTCCCAGCAATTCAACCTTGCGGATTTTATTTTGTGTCGTACTTAAACTTTTTATCGTAATATCTTCATTCGGTACTCCCATGAGTGTTACATACAAAATCTTTCCTTTCTGGTTGAACCGAATATCTTTACCCGAGAACTTGATTCTGCCTTCATTAAACCCCTGTGCATTAATTGGATTGGCCGCATCTGCCGCAGGGCCTTCACCAAACACTTTCCAGGGACGTGTATCATAAATACTTTCTTTATTGATATCCATCCATGCCGTAATTCCTTTTACTACTTCCAGTTCTTTTTCATCAATACTTCCATCACCTCTTACAGGAACATTCAACAAAAGATTTCCATTTTTACTTACTACATCCACCAGCATATGAATAACATCTTTTGCAGATTTATACCGGTTGTTTTCATAAACAGAAGTATTGTAATGCCAGTCGCCTATGCAGGAACAGGTTTGCCAGGGCAGATCCTGGATTTTATCCGGTGCACCGCGTTCAACATCCCATACCAAACATTCTTTTTGTTCAGGAGTCAAAATTTTTCCAAACAAAACAGCATTCAGTTTGCCATTGTTTTTTGCCATGTTGCTGTTATAGAAATGAGCAGCAATTTTTAATCCTGCATCACTGATCGGATAAAGAGGAAGACCGGTATCATCAAAATAAAGCAGGTCGGGCTTGAACTGATTGATCATATCAACCGTACGGTTATAAAACTTCTCTACATACTCCTGCGAAGGAATCGTAACACCATTGCCCCAATTCCACTGACTGTGGATGCGATTGATATTTTCGCTTCCCTGGCTAAGCGGATGATTTTGTACATATAGTTCCTGAGGATCTAAACCTTCCCACCAGGTTCCTTTTCCATCCTCCTTGGTAAGCTTTCCATCATAGGATATTCCTTTGAATTCTCCTGCTGTATCGGAACGTTGTGCTGTTTCAAACCAGGACCATGCATGCGCCGCATGCACACTTAATCCCAATGGCAGGTCGTATTTTTTTGCAGCAGCAGCCCATCCTGCCAAAATATCTTTTTGCGGACCCACTCTTACTGAATTCCATTCCTGGTATTTGCTGTTCCACATGTCCAGGTTATCGTGGTGGTTCGCCATTGCAAAGAAATATTGTGCACCTGCTTTCTTATATAATGCCACCAGTTTTTCAGGATCCCATTTTTCAGCTTTCCAGCTATTGATCACTTCTTTAAATCCTGCTTTGGAAGGATGCCCATAATTAGCCACATGCCATTTGTATTGCCTCCCTCCTTCGTTATACATGGAACGTGCATACCAATCGCCTTGTCCTGGTTGACACTGCGGCCCCCAGTGTGCCCATATTCCAAACTTTGCATTGCGAAACCAATCGGGTGTTTCGTATTGTTTCAAAGATTGCCAGGTGGGTTCAAACTTTCCTTTTGCAACAGGTTCGTTGCCCGTTGTGCGAATGGGCACCTGATAGCTTTGTTGTGCAACCAAAGTTTGTTGCATCAATAGAGAAGCAACTATGAGAGTTTGAATTTTCATAGATGAATTTCTTTTGTAAGCTATAGTTTAATAGAGAGTTTTTTTCCGGTATAGGTTACTACTTTATCGGGTTGATTAACCAAATTCTCTCCATCGCCTTTAACGGTTGTAACTACAACGATGTTGAACTTTCTGTTCTCAAGCATTCCGGGGAAAGCTCCATTTCTATCACTGATCGTCAAAGTTCTTTTTGCATTATCCCAATTAAACGTAATGGTTGAATAAACTCCTTTCTCGTAATTATAGTTGTCGTTCTCATCTTCGTACAAAACAAATTTTCCATTGGCTCCGGGATAGATTCTTATCTCAAGGTTATCCCATTTCTTTTCCTCAGCGTATTGAACAGTTGGACCCATAGGAATAATAGAGCCAGCTTTTACATACAATGGAATAATATCGATTGGAGTTTGCTTCGTTACTTTATTTCCTCCGGATGATTTTTCGCCGGTCCAGAAATCATACCAGTCGGCGCCAGCAGGCAGATAGGTTTCTTTTGATTTGACCGTGCTGAAATCTTCTACCTGAATTGTATCTCTTCCGCTAACAGCAGGCTTAACATACATCGCATTGGTAACAGGACTTACCAACAGCGATCTGCCGAACATGTATTCATCGTTAATGTCCAAAGCATTTTTATCTTTTGGAAAATCCATCACGAGGGCACGCATCATGCTCGATTGATTGGTAGTTACATCCCAAGATGCAGAATAGATATAAGGCAAAAAGCGGTAACGAATGTTGATGTATTTCTCAATGGCATCATAAACCTTATCTCCTTTTTTTCCGAACTGGTAAATTTCTCTGGGAGCATCTGCACCGTGTGAACGCATCATTGGAGTGAATGTTCCAAATTCTAACCAGCGGGCATACAATTCACGATATTCAGGATCGTCTAATTTTCTGCGGAACCTTGTAAGAAAGAATCCGCCAATGTCTGCGTTCCAATATGGAATTCCATTCAATGAAAAATTCAACCCTGCAGAGATTTGATTACGCAGTGCATTCCATGATGAAGTAACATCACCGGACCATGTGTTGGCACCATAACGCTGTTGTCCTGCAAATGCAGAACGCGTAAGAATAAATACTCTCTTGCCTGAATCAATAGCACGTTGATTGGTGTACACACCAC
>JAGIAB010000441.1:0-237 GCA_017745135.1 Flavisolibacter sp. | reverse complement strand
GCATTGCGCACTTTTCTAAAGGAACCGAGGTAAGTTTTGTTATCCAGGTCCGAAGGTTTGAAATCAAGATGATCGGGCTCGGATGAATCCATCCACCAGGCATCGATACCGAGATCATGCATGGCCTTCAGGTATTTCCAGTAAATATCACGAGCTGCAGGATTGTAAGGATCATACACTCTTACGCCGGAAGGATAATCACGCCGGGGTGGCCATAAAGTAGAACCTGACTGAGGC
>JAGIAB010000440.1 GCA_017745135.1 Flavisolibacter sp. | reverse complement strand
GGGCGGAGGTGCCCAGGCTTCGTTGTTTTACAATGGTTCAACAGATTTTTCTTCTATTAAGACCCACAAGGAACATCCTGATTCCATTGCCAAACTCGCATACAAACAAACGATCGATAAGGATTTGCCTGTGGGTACTGCCGCAAATAAATACCGGACACTGCATTTTTCTGCGAATGCTTTAACCGGTTTTGAATTTGGGAGAGCCTTCGTTACGGTTAGCTATTCTAAAGGAGTTACTGATTTTCTTAAAACCCAGGATCAATCATTCCGGCATAATACGCTTAGTTTTCATTTAGGAATCTTCCTTGGAAATCCGAAAGCGAAGGTTAAAGTAAGCGATAGCGATAATGATGGAATTCCTGATGATGTTGATGAATGTCCTACATTGCCCGGCACCACTTTAACCAAAGGTTGTCCTGATAAGGACGGAGATGGCATTGCAGATAAAGACGATAAATGCCCTGACCAACCAGGAACATTAAAATGGAATGGCTGCCCGGTTGCAGACACAGATAAAGATGGTATTTCGGACGACGAAGATGCTTGCCCCGATCAGCCAGGGCCTATACAAAATAAAGGCTGTCCCATCTTTGATAAAGATGGTGATGGTGTTCTTGATAGCGAAGACAAATGTCCTGATATTCCGGGTGAAAAGAAATATGGTGGCTGCCCGGTTCCCGATACCGATAAAGATGGAGTTAATGATGAAGAAGACAAATGTCCCGACGTAGCAGGTTCAAAAAAATACCAGGGATGTCCTGTTCCGGATACCGACAACGACGGTATCAATGACGAGGAAGATATATGTCCGACAGTTGCAGGGCCAAAGGATAATCAGGGTTGTCCAAAAGTGACCGAAGAGCAACAACAAAAAATCAACTACGCAGCCAAGCGAATTCAATTTGAATATAAGAAGGCGAGTCTTTCTCCCTCTTCATTTGGTGTACTGGACGAGGTTGTTGACATCTTAAAAAAGAATCCGACATTTCACATAAGGGTGGAAGGTCATAGTTCCGGTCCGGAAAGTGAATCCAACAGAATCCTCTCACAAAAACGTGCTGAAAGTGTAGGGAATTATTTTACCAGTAAAGGCATTGCCGCCACAAGAATTACGGTAGAGGGCATGGGCTCAAGCAGGCACATAAGTAAAGACGGCGACGTAAAAGAAAATCCTGAAGATCGCAGAGTTGAACTGATCATTTTTTAATGCTTACTAATTTTACAAGACGCAACAAATTATTTGAAATTTGTAACGGATGACTCTGCTTTAGAAAGAAACGGATTTAACAACCGCTTGTCCTTTTCTTCACAATCTTGTAGAAATGCTTTCTGTATTTTTACAACTAATCAAATTTTAAAACGGTTAATTACATGCAGAAGAATTTAAAGCGATCCGTACTGGCCCTTTCAGTAGCGGTGATCAGTCTTACCTCTATTGCTCAAACCAGTTCTCTTAAAACAGTTCCTAACGGCTGGCATTTGAAAGACCAAAAGACAAGTGGTTATTACGGCATTAGTCTTGATAAGGCTTACGATTTTGTGAAAGGTAAAAAAAGCCAAACGGTAGTGGTAGCTGTTATCGATTCAGGAATTGACACTACTCATGAAGACCTGAAGCCTGTTTTATGGACCAATCCAAAAGAAATTCCCGGTAATGGAATTGATGATGATGGAAACGGTTATGTAGATGATATTCACGGATGGAATTTTATTGGTGGCCGCGATGGCAGAAATGTGAAAGAAGATTCCTATGAAGCGGCACGTGTTTATCATATGTACAAGAGCAAATTTGAAAATGTTACCGATCCTTCTACTTTAAGTAAGGAAGATCAGGAAACATATAAAACATGGTTGAGGGCTAAGGGTGATGTTGTAGATAATATCGACCTTACTCAAATGAAGCAAGCTAAGATCATGTATGAAAAAATGAAGGTTGGTGATTCTATCATCAAAAAAGATTTGAAAAAAGAAGAATACAGCGGTAAAGATTTGCAATCGTACACGCCGACAAACAGTGACGCTGCTGCTACAAGACAAATCATTCTTGCCATTTGCGCTGCCAACAATAATAATTTTGATATTACCAATTCCATGTTAATGGATGAATTACAAGGTGATATTCGCAAAGCCGAAGCAGTAAATACACCTCCGCCAAATTACCGTGGCGACATTGTAAAAGATAATGAAAACGATATCAATGATAAGTTTTACGGCAATAACGATATTATGGCCTCCACTCCTTTCCATGGCACTCACGTAGCCGGAATTATCGGCGCTGTTCGTAATAACGGAAAAGGAATTGATGGCATTGCCGACAATGTGCGTATTATGGCGATACGTGCCGTGCCCGATGGCGATGAGCATGATAAAGACATTGCATTGGCCATTCGCTATGCAGTGGATAATGGCGCCAAGATCATCAACATGAGCTTTGGAAAGAGTTATTCTCCGCAAAAGCAATGGGTTGATGATGCTGTGAAATATGCTGAAAGCAAAGGCGTATTGTTAGTACATGCAGCAGGCAATGATGCAAAGGATTTGGATTCTGATTACAACTATCCTACTCCAATTCTTTTGGATGGCGGCAAACCAACAAACTGGTTGACTGTAGGCGCAAGCGGAGATCCCGGTAATGGTGGTTTAACTGCAAGCTTTTCAAACTATGGTAAAAAAGAAGTGGATCTATTTGCACCGGGTGTAAATATTTATTCAACCATTCCTGGTGGCAATACCTATGGTAATGCATCCGGAACCAGTATGGCTTCTCCTGTAACTGCGGGTGTGGCTGCTTTCATTTGGCAGTATTTTCCAACCCTCACTCCGCAGCAACTAAAAACCGTTTTGGAAAAAAGCGCAGTAAAGCCAACGATCAAAGCTGAAAAACCCGGTACTGATGAAGAAGTAAGCTTTTCTGAATTAAGCAGAACAGGTGGTTTGATCAATGCGTATGAAGCTGCAAAGCTGGCACAGCAAATGAC
>JAGIAB010000043.1 GCA_017745135.1 Flavisolibacter sp. | reverse complement strand
CTAAGTTCCCCCACCGGGGGACAGGGGGCCATATTTGCCATCGAGTCCTCCTGCGACGAAACTTCAGCGGCCATATGTAAAGACGGAAAAATCTTATCCAACTTTATTGCCAATCAAAAAGTACATGAGCAATATGGTGGCGTAGTACCTGAACTGGCCAGCCGTGCACACATGCAAAATATTGTTCCAGTTGTAGAAGCAGCATTTAAACAAGCCAATATACAACCTGAAGAAATTGATGCCATAGCTTTTACGCAGGCACCAGGACTGATTGGTTCATTGCTGGTGGGCAGCCAGTTTGCCAAGTCAATGGCTCTTGCCTTAAACAAACCATTGATTGCTGTTCATCACATGCAGGCACATGTACTTTCCAATTTAATTCCGGAAAGAAAACCTTCATTTCCTTTCTTATGCTTAACAGTGAGCGGAGGACATACACAAATTGTGTTGGCCAGTTCGCCAACGGAATTGAAAGTAATTGGCGAAACGCTGGACGATGCCGCGGGTGAGGCTTTTGATAAATCAGCTAAGCTGTTGGGACTTCCTTACCCTGGCGGCCCTTTGATTGATAAATATGCAAAAGAAGGCAATCCGAAAAGATTTGCTTTTGCAGAACCACAAATTGAAGGACTGGATTTTAGTTTCAGCGGACTAAAAACATCCATTCTTTATTTCTTACAAAAGGAAGTAAAAAACGATCCTGAGTTTGTTCAAAAAAACCTTGCAGACCTCTGTGCTTCCATACAGGGTACAATCATTTCCATTCTTTTGAAGAAATTTAAAAGAGCTGCCTTACAAACCGGCATTACCGATTTATGTATCGCAGGCGGCGTATCAGCCAATAGCGGTTTGCGAAAAGCCTTTAATGAAATGTGTGAGCACAATCAATGGAATGCGTTCATTCCTCCATTTGAGTATTGCACTGATAATGCTGCCATGATCGCCATCACAGCTTACTACAAATATTTTCAAAACGATTTTGCCGATCTTTCCGTCAGTGCCAGCGCAAGAGCAAGCTGGGATTAATTTCTTTACATGGCCAATCCTTATTTTCGGTTCAAACAATTCACAATTCATCATGATCGATGCGCCATGAAAGTAACTACCGACAGTTGCTTTTTGGGAGCATGGGCAGCAGAAGAAATAAAAAATGAAGAATTGAAAATTAAAAATGTGTTGGATATTGGAACCGGCACTGGATTGCTTTCATTAATGATAGCCCAAAAAAACGATGTGAAAATTGATGCTGTAGAAATTGACCGTGAAGCTTCGCAACAGGCAAAAGAAAATGTTGAAGCTTCTCCCTGGAAAGAAAGAATCCACATTTTTAATGAAGATATCCGCTCCTTCCAGCCTGCAAAAAAATATGATTGCATTATCAGCAATCCTCCTTTTTACGAGAATGAACTGACTTCTGAAACACAAACAAAAAATATTGCACACCATAGTGAGCAATTGACCATAGCTGAAGTTTTAAGAATCATTAAAGCTCATTTGAAAGAAGATGGAATATTTTTTCTCATGTACCCTTTCAAGCGAAACAAAGAAATTGAACAACTGCTAACAGGAAACGAACTATATGCCCTTGATTCAGCGATCTTAAGCCAATCTGTAAGGCATTCTCCATTCAGAGCAGTGATAAAGGGAACAAGCAGAAAAGAAATTTCTACCAGCACTGAGTCGATGTCGATTTGGGATGAGCATCAGCAATACACCAAATCATTTGTGGATGTACTCAAAGATTATTATTTGTACCTGTGAGTTTCTTTATTTCCCTTCTGCATATTCCTGAAGATATTCGAACCTTTTTGTAAGAAACCCGTTTTTTGCAATGGTAGCTTCTTCAATTACCCTTGAACTGTCCGTAATCATGTCAGGCAAAATATATTTGATCAATTGTTCTCCAAAATATTTCGAAGCATCTCTTGGCAACTCGTTCGGCAAATTTCCTACAGCCATTATATCAACAGAATTGGGCTGGTACGGTGGTGTTTTTTGAAAACTAAAACGGTCTACTCCGTACACAGGATTTTCAATCGTTTGATCACCTAAGTTAATGGGGATCGAACCATTAATATCATCCGTAACATCGGCAATTACCTGGATGCGAAAATCAGGATCTGAAACCCGTTTAATTTCAAACAATCTTGGAACATTGACATCCCAGTACACGCCATTCATTAGTATATCGGTGTGTGGAATGTATTGATCAAATAAACATTCGTATTCTTCAGGGTGATTATGAAAATGTTCGCGGCTATAATCTCCTTTTTTGATATGCCTGTACAAGTCGGCGCCTTTTAGCTGCACATATACAGGATAACTGAATTCTCTTGAAACAAATTCTTCTTTTTCCAGTTCCACCACTTCCATCAGGTTCATGATTTCGAGAATGCCATGCGCCACCCTCCCCGATCCTGTAACAGCAATTTTTATATTGGGCAACTTCACTCCAAAATAGGAATGGATCAACTGCTTAAAATCTCTTTGCTTATAAACCCTGCCGAGTTGGAATAAACCCGTACGTTCGCCATACGCCATCATTCCATTGTGCGCACCTACCACTCCTGCAAAAAAACCAAAACCAATGATGCGCTGCCCGTCTTCATGTTCCATGCATTCATAATCAATAAGAGTGATTTTCTTTTGAAGAATTGTTTGTAAAAGTTTTTGATTGTGTAGCTGCTTTTTACGTGTGTGTGAAAAGAATAAATACGTTTTACCGTAGAGCAAATCATCAACCGGAACTTCTTTGATGCCAAGAAGAATATCGCAATCTCTCAAATCTTCAACTACTTCGATCCCTGCTTTTTGATATTCCTTATCGGAAAAACAACGATGCGGAGATGATTGTACGAAAAATTTAAGTACAGGATATGTTTTTTGAAGCCATTTGCATTGAGCCGGCGTTAAAGCCACCCTGTTGTCTGGCGGAATTTTTCCTTCTTTTAATAAGCCGATCCTGACCATACTGGAACGTTTACAAAAATGGCAGTGACTACCATTAGAAGCGAATGTTTCAAAACAAACTAAAAGCTACTAATAACTTTATGAATATTTGAAGGAATGGCTAACTAAAAAACTGGAAATTTGCATTATGAAGTTTTTGAAAGCGCTATTTAGAATTTTGAGGTCAATCTTCCTTCCAAAAAAATCCTGCTGCAAATAATTTTGAAATTTATTTGCAGACTACTTGTTTTCAATTGAACAGAATGTTGTAACATTGCAACCCTTAAAACTACCAGCCCAGGTGGCGGAATTGGTAGACGCAGCAGACTCAAAATCTGCCGCCTTCACAGGTGTGCTGGTTCGATTCCAGTCCTGGGCACTTTTATTATTCAGGCAATCTTTTTGGATTGCCTTTTTTTTATGCTCCTGGTTGTCTTTCTATAGCAATTCAAACAATTGTAGTAAGTTATTACTGAAGCCTGGATTTAACAACGTAACCATTTAATCTTTCGGCTTCCTGATTTCCATTTTACCAATTTTACGTGGATAGTAAGAAAACGTTAGCAGAAAATATTGCTGCATTCCATTTGAAATCCGGGTGATGGTGCCTTCCGTGTTCACACTGTTAGTAATATTTTGATATTGCTTTAACAAGTCCATGGCTGAAAATTTTAGTTCGCCTTGCTGTTTCATGAACCGGTAAGTAGCATATGTATTCCAAAGTAAAGTCGGCCTGGCCAGGTTGGAGTTCTTTACATTGTCTACTGTACTGCTAAAAGTAAAATTCGCCGGGTAATTTAGAACAACTCCGTACCTGGTACTGTTATTACTGTTTTTGAATGACTTTAAACCGGGAGCCGATTGGATGGTTTTAGAACGCTGCAGGTTTTCGTCCACGTTCAGGACAAGAAGCGAACCGAGAGTAAATTGCAAACCGAGCACGTTGGATATATTGCTCGTCTCACTGATATTGCTAACACCATCAACATAGTTCGGCAGCCTGCCCTTATTCAGTTGACCACGATACATGAGTTGAATCCTGTTTTTCTTTAAGCTCCTTGATATATTGAAATTATAATTCAGGTTGAGGTTGTCACTTTTATCCGCGTTTGTATAATAAGTTATTCTCTTACCAGAACGATCGTTAATGGTACTATCTGTAAAAGCATTGTGGGCCTTGTTAACGTATCCACCAATTGTTCCATTAATGGAATAAGGAGATTTAGGATTTTGCGTGTTAAATGTGGTATTCAGATTAACAATATGATTGATCCGGTTTCGCAAAAGCGGATTCCCAATTCTTATGTCATAGACATTGATATCATCTACAATGGTGTATAATTGGTCCACTGTAGGGTATTCATAATTTTTTGAGTAGTTCAAATAAGCGTAATAACGGTATTTATTATTTTTTTGATAGCTATAATTAATACTTCCTTCATACTTTAAAAAATCAAATGAACGATCCAGGTTTCGCTCATCAAACGATGAAAGGTTTTTATCCCTTTTCATTTCATTTAAAAGTCGGGTCTGAAAATAAATATTGCGATAATGAGCCTCTGAATATTTATAAATGCTTTTGGTTAGGCCAAGTGAAGGTGTGTACTCAAATACTTCCCTTTTATTATTGTTGGAAAGATCACCATTAACTGTATAACGCTTGATCGTACTGTCATAATCACTTACCTCGCTCCCGTCTGAAACACGGCTATAATTGACGGTCTGGCTTAAGTTCATATCGATTCCAAACAAATTATACCGTCCTAAAAGCAACCGCTTGAACCCCAAATAATCAAAAGTTCCACCCACATTAAGCGATTGATTGTTTACATTGTAATGACGATTGTTGGAGATATTTTTATTCATATCTGTAAACGACCGGAATATAGTTTTCACATCTCTGTCCGACTCTGTATTAGCCCTTCTTGCATTGATTCGAACAGTGAAATTCTTTAAGGGATCCTCTTCATTCGATTTGCCAAAATCCACATTCAGGGATTCATTATCAGAACGCCTGCTCTGCCTTGTGTTAGTACTATTTGTGCTTTGCAACTGGTTGGCTGTATCTCTCACTTCTGTAAAACCTGTTGAATAGCCCTCTTCTTTACTATTACCTATGTTTCCTGTCAAACCAAAATTATCATAATAACTATTTGTCCTTAGGTAATTGATGCCGAGATCATGTCTGTCCTGTCGCATGTTCTGAGTTACCTCATCACGCCTAAACTGTTGTGGATTATTAATGGTAGTCCTGTTTTGCAAACTCAGGCTAGTGATATAAGCATCTGTGCCGGATTTATTATAATTAAGAGTAACCCTGTTGTTTTGCCTGCTGTTAGCGGTTTCAATAAAACTATGTGTATAAACGCCGCCAAAAGAATGATTCTTATTAATACCATTGGTTCCAAACCTGCCGACATTGTACAGGTTCGGATTATAGTTTCTGTAAGTGTTATTCTGAAACATCTCCTGGAGGTTTCCGATGTTTTTATTGATGTTGTTGAATCCACCTCCAAATCCGGCATTGCTCCTTTTATTATACATCTGGAATGAGAGATCCGATTCAAACCGTTCCCTGGTACCATAACCCGCACCAACTTTACCAAAGTATCCTTTTTTATGGCTCTCTTTCAGCTTTATGTTCATGGTTAGCAAAGAATCCTGCGGTGTCGTTACCTGGCCGATCTTGCTCCGGTCATATTCCTGATAAAGCTGAATTTTATCAATAGCTTCCTTCGGAAGATTTTGCGTGGCTACACGTGAATCCGTTGATCCAAGGAAAGGCTTTCCATCAACCAAAAGGCTGTTCACTTTTTTCCCGTTGACAGTAATGGTACCGTCGGACCAAATGGTAATTCCGGACACCTGGTTCAGGAGTTCTTCCACCACTGCGTCCGGTTTCATTTTAAATGCTGCAGGATTAATCTCCAACGTATCTCCATTCATGCGAATAGGAATGGTAGCAGTTACCACTACGGCATTAGAATTATTTGTGTTCAGTGCCAGGAAGACGGCAACCGTGTCGGTTTTGCCTGCTTCCAGTTGAATTTCTTTATTAAAAACAACGTATCCTGTGTAAGTAACACTTAACAATAAGTTTTGTTTGACCGGTAATTTCTCAATAATGAACTTCCCGTTTTTGTCGGATAATTGATAAGTAATGAGCGTCGAATCTTTTCCAAAAATGCTTACCGTTGCCAGTTCTAAAGGAGTTTTGGTTTCAGCTTCCATTACCGAACCGGTTACCTTACCTGTTTGACTAAAAGCTGCACAGCAGCCGAATAAAAAATAAATTAAGAATAGCTGCTTCACAGTTAGTTTTTTAGTTTGAATTCAACAATTACGGGTGTGGTTGCTGGAGGATTGCTTTTTAAAAAGCTCTCGAGTTCTATAGGAACCGGCACATCTTTATGTTGTGCAAAAAATGTAAGAAGATCACCTGCTTTTTGAGATTTGTAGAACCTGTCGCCTTTTCGCAGTGTACCATAATCGGAAAGTAATTGCAGGTTATACTGGCTCGTATCCGGCTTTATATTCTTGGTTTTGTAAGTAACATTCGTTTGCTTTTGATAGATGTAGAAATCGCTATTATAAAGATATCTTACCCGGAAAAAAATGAACTGGGGCGTTTCATAAAAGTTATAAACCTGGCTGAACATCCATGCGTTGTTTCGTTCAAAATTTTCCCTCTCGGTTTTATTTTTAAATGGGTTTGTAAAAAAATCCGGCGGCAAACTATTCTCTAAAGGCAGCACTAACTGGTATGCGGGAAAAAGACTGTCCCTTTTCATTTTGTAAATGGTATCACAATAGGGGCGGGTGATGAAGCGAATGTAAGGCGTATCTGTTTTACTGAAAGAAGTACTTTGATTTGTATATAAAAACCTGGGCTCGTTGACGCGGTTGTAAGGAAAATAACCATTCACCAATTGGCTGTTTTTATAAATCTTGAACTCGTAATCCAGGCTGTCTTTAAAAAGCGGGCTGGTAGTGATTCTTCCCTGCCAATAAAAATCATCATAAAAGTGATAAGTGTGAAGAACATCCTTTTCGTTAACGATCGCCTTTTTCATGACAAAGGATGTATCTTTTAAATCAACCGTGTACTTTTTGAAATATTTTCTGTTCCGGGGATTGTTCCAGTCCAGTGTTATTTTCAGTTCGTCTTTTGGAGTGAGCTTGTAATTTTTATTATTTCCTAAAAAAACCAACTGCTCAGTGTGTTCGTCGTAATCAGGATAAAACGCTTCACCAAGTTTTTTATAGCTTATTCTTTTGACAAACCTTCCTTTTTTAGAATACAGTAAAATCGCCTTATTCGGATAGTCGACGATCAGAAAATATTTTTCAGTTACCACAACATTATTGTACGTTCCTATTGCTACTCCGTCTACTATTTGCAATGGAATAACACGTACGGAATCTACAAACTGGGATTGCTTTGCATTACCAGCCGCCTTTGGATGGAGGTAAATTTTTTGTAACTGTGTTCGGGCTATAGTGGAATTAAGTAAGCAGCTCACTAAAAGCGCAAAGTGGACGAGGGTAATTCTCATTTTTCGCAGAGTTGGTAAATCAAATGTATGTCGCCGGGTGTTAATATGTTCTTAACTTATGTTACAGGTAAGAAATATTTTTTCACAACCAACAAAACTTGATGTCTTTTTAAAACCCGCGGCAATGCCCCTGATTCTGTCAAAACTTAAATTAGCATTGACAATAGATCGCTTTTCGTTTTAGCAATTTTAAAATACTTTCCAATAACAAAATGAGCATGGCTGATCTTTAGTAAGCAGTGCCATATTTAACTCGCCACTGTTCAAATAATTTTATCTAAATTTATTTTTTCACCTTGCTATAAACAACCTGAATGGCTTGCTTGTTATTTCAAATTTTCTGTTCAAATCCAAAAACAAATTTTCCAAAACACATCCACCATGGCAAATAATACGTACGATGCAATTGTTGTTGGCTCGGGCATTAGTGGCGGCTGGGCTGCAAAAGAACTCACTGAAAAAGGTTTAACTGTATTAATGCTTGAAAGAGGCCGAAATCTTGAACACATTAAAGACTATAAAACGGCTACAATGGATCTATGGCAATACAATCATAGAGGTGTGGCTACACAGCAAGATAGAAAGAAGCATCCCGTTCTTGCACGGGGCTGGGCTATCGGTCATCCCGACTTAACGTTTTGGGCCAACGAACAGGATTGCCCTTATACCGAAGTAAAACCTTTTACCTGGTGGCGCAGTTACCATTTAGGTGGCCGTTCTATTTTGTGGGGACGTCAGAGCTATCGCTGGAGTGACCTGGATTTTGAGGCCAATGCTAAAGATGGCATTGCCATCGACTGGCCCATTCGTTACAAGGATTTAGCATCCTGGTACGATTATGTAGAAGGTTTTGCAGGCATTAGCGGATCAAAGGAAGGATTGCCACAATTGCCGGATGGAAATTTTCTTCCTCCCATGGATTTAAACTGCGTTGAAAAAGATGTAGCGGCAAGACTCAAGGAAAAAATGAACCGTCACATGATTATTGGGCGTACAGCTAATTTAACTGCGCCCATAGCAGGAAGAGGAAAATGCCAGTTTAGGAACCGCTGCTGGGAAGGTTGTCCCTATGGTGGATACTTCAGTACCCAATCTTCTACTTTACCTGCTGCAATGGCAACAGGCAAACTAACGGTTCGCCCCTACTCCATTGTTACTAAAATTCTTTATGATAAAGACACTAAAAAAGCAAAAGGCGTTGAAGTATTGGATGCGGAAACCAATCAAACATACGAGTACTATTCAAAGATCGTTTTCCTGAATGCATCGGCATTGAACAGTGCATGGGTGCTGATGAATTCTGCCACTGATATTTGGCCCGAAGGTTTAGGAAGCAGCAGCGGCGAACTGGGTCATAATGTAATGGATCACCATTATAATCTTGGTGCTTCAGGTAAAGTGGAGGGTTTCGAAGATCAATATTATTATGGAAGAAGAGCCAATGGTTTCTACATTGTTCGCTTTGCAAATTTATTTGGCGATAAAAGAAATTATTTAAGAGGATTTGGTTACCAGGGCAGCGCCAGTCGCAGGGGTTGGGCAAGAGATGTGGCTGAATTAAATATTGGAAAGGAATTTAAAGAAGCTTTGTATGAACCCGGCGAATGGACCATTGGCATGACCGGGTTTGGAGAAATTTTACCGCATCATGAAAACAAGATCTATCTGGATAAAACAAAGAAAGACAAATGGGGCTTACCTGTTTTAGCCATGGATGCCGAATTAAAAGAAAATGAATTGGCCATGCGCAAAGACATTGTTGCAGAAGCAAAAGCAATGCTGGAAGCTGCCGGAATTAAAGAGATTGATACATGGGATCAAGGTCATGCAATTGGACACGGCATTCATGAAATGGGTACGGCACGCATGGGTCATGATCCAAAAACATCTGTACTTAACAAATGGAACCAGGTTTGGGATGCAAAAAATGTATTTGTAACCGATGGTGCCTGCATGACTTCTTCTGCCTGCCAAAATCCTTCGCTTACGTATATGGCATTAACTGCAAGAGCGGCTGATTATGCAGTACAGGAATTAAAGAAAGGTAATCTGTGATAAGGTTGGCAATGCATCAAATTAATTGTTTGGCAACTCGGTCACATTAATCAATACTTGTAAAACAGTTCCATTATTCTGATCAAAAGAAATATTATACTGGCCCTTATGATAGTTAACTAAGTTTTTCACTGTTCTTTGCGCCCTGCTATTTTTAAATTTAACAGCATCAATATCGGCTCCGTTGTCTTCTATAACAATGGCAACCTTATCATAATTTTTGGCAAGATGTATGGTCGCAGAAGTGGCAGAAGTGCTCTTTAAAATATTTTTTATTTGTGCCTTGATAATAAGATAAATGGCGATGCGATCCTGATCATTCAGATTTTCGTTTTCAAAACCACAATGAATGAGTTCGATGCAAAGATGAGATTGGCTGTTAACGACGTGCATTAGTTGATTAATACTGTCGATCAATAAAGCTTTTTGAAGCAGTGTGGATCGCAAAATATAAGAAGTGTTGTATTTCTTACGAACGGTGTGATGATACGGCGAGGTGTATGTTTTTAAATTCAATGGGTTTGGATTAATTGCGATAAAAATAGTGATTCGTTTAATTATTTACAACAGCCCACTTCTTTTCAATTGAATACTAAAGGACGAGAGTTCCTAAACTTTTCCTTAATTTAAATACATGAAACCAACGCTATTGCTTTTTACATTGGCGTCTGCCTTTTATGCATCCTGTCAAACACAAACCAGCGTTAGTACTGCTGACAACAGCAATACAACCGCTGCAGCAAGCTTCTTCCTGCAATCCTTATCTATCCCTCAAAAACAAAAAGCACAATTTAAATTTGATGAAGAGGAACGTTATAACTGGCACTACATTCCAAGAGATAGAAAAGGCATTCCACTAAAAGAACTAAATGCTGCACAATATAAAGCCGCAATGGATTTATTGCATACTGCACTAGGTGACACCGGCTTTCAAAAAACAACTGCCGTTATTAAACTGGAAACGGTTTTAAGAGAAGTAGAAGGCCGTCCGGATACTGATACTTACCGCGATCCTGGCAACTATTATTTTTCAATTTTTGGAAATCCGGCTTCGGATAAAATCTGGGGCTGGCGGTTGGAAGGCCATCATATTTCTTTCAACTTTTCTTCAGAGAATAATCAACTCGTGTCAGCTACTCCTGGTTTTATTGGCTCCAATCCCGCCGTTGTTTTATCCGGACCGGAAAAAGGTCTTGAGATATTGAAAGATGAAACCGAACTCGGATTTAACCTGCTGCACTCTTTAAATGCAAGCCAAAAAGAAAAAGCGATCATTAATAAAAGAGCACCCGGAGATATCATTACTGCATCCAGCCGGAAGGCTATGATTGAAAATCCCCAGGGCATTTTATACAGCGAGTTGAATGCAATTCAACAAAAACTGTTTGTTCAATTACTAAGTCTTTATATCCATCGATACACCCGGTTGTTTGCTGCGCAGATGATGAAAGAAATTGAAGATGCCGGGCTTAAGGATCTCCGCTTCGCCTGGGCAGGAGATGAACAACGCGGTATTGGTCATCCTCATTATTATCGAATACAGGGACCAACTATTATTATTGAATATGACAACACGCAGAACAACGCCAATCACATTCATACTGTAGTCAGAGATTTAAAAAATGATTTCGGCGGCGACCAGTTGCTGGAACATTATAAAAATCACCAGCACTGAAATAAAAAACACTTCCTTGAAAATAACCCCGTTAAGTCTTCAAAGTATTCTGATAAAAGAGACAGGCAAATCTTCTTGAAGTATAGTAATTATCTTCATTCAAATGAGTAAGGTTACCAGATGATGGGCAAAGCCGTAGAACTTTCGCTATTTGAATTCAAATATCTACAGGGTTTATTTTTGACTGCATCAGCAAAAGGCCATTTTAATTCAACCGGATATTGACCGTTGTCGTTTGATTGGCATTCACTTTTACTTTTGACTCATTAAAGGAAGGAGGTCCAAAAAGAATGCGGGGATTATTAGAGATGCCCCAAGGTTCTTTAGGATAGCCGATAAAATTTGTCTTCATGCTTTTGTTGCGATCAATATCCTGGTAGGTAACAAAAGCATATTCGCCCGGAGAAACGTTTTCAAATACAAAAACCATTTTGGCTGACGATACTTCTTTGGAAGCTGTCCATAATTCCCTGCCCGTTTTCAAAAAGTCTTTTGAATCAAAAGCTGCAGTAATTACGTCCCCTCCTTTCCTGGTTTGAACGTTTTCAATTTGAAGGATCACCCTGCCTGTTTGTGCAAAGCCGTTCATGTGTAGAAAGAAGACTAATAAAACCAGGATTCGTTTGTGCATAGATAAACCAACAATCAAAAAAGGTTTTTGTTGAAAGAGAGTTCAAACATTTTTCCATTTATTGAACAAGAGCTCCCTGCGTCTTGTATCTTCATACAGTTAATAGAGCACGCCATCAAACAAAAAATTGTGACCGCTTATATCTCTGTCAGTTTTAGAAAAAAAGAAGTTTTAAGCAAAGAACTAACTGCCATTACCGATGCCTTAAACGGTTTCAATATTCAAGCTTTTGTATTTGTTGACAACTATGCATTCAGCCCTGCGCAAGAAAAGCAGATGATGCAGCAGGCTATGCATGATATTGATCGCTGCGACCTGTTGATTGCAGAAACATCGGATAAAGGCATTGGAATAGGAATAGAAGTAGGCTATGCAAAGGCAAAGAACAAACCTGTCATTTACGTCAGGCACAACACCGCGGAGCACTCTACCACCGTCTTAGGCATCAGCGATTTTCAAATTGTTTATGTTGATGCTGATGATTTAAAGAAGCAGCTATTCGGAGTTTTAAAATTGCTGTCAGAAATGAAGCTTCATTAATATAACACAATAAATTCCCTGCAAATTGAGCCAGTCCGGATAACCGGTGCTTTTTCATCATCCATGCAAATTGTTAGCTAATTCTTAAAACAGGATAAACAGGAACAGATGGTGCTAACTTTAATAAGCAAGAAAACATTATGCAGATCTGCACATCAACTGTACATGCATCAACCAGCGTAAGATCTTTCTTTGCCTGCTTCATACTTTTGTTCCTGCTTTTATCTTTTGCGCCGGCACATGCACAGGTTTGGGTCAATGGCTATTTGAAAGACAAGCTTTCGAAAAACCCAATTGCAAATGGAGAAGTGCGAAGCGCCTTGTCAAATACTTTTAGCGACAGTAACGGCTTTTTCCGGATACGTGTAAAAGAAGGAGACATCATCTCCGTAAAAAAATTTGGTTACCGTTTCGATACGATCCACTTTTCATTTCATACCATCGACAGCAACCTGGTTATATTCATGGATCCGCTGGGCAGCATCATGCAAAATGTAACCGTAAGTACATCCTATTCGGCTTATCAGGTAGACAGTCTGCGGAGAAGAATGCGCTTTGATGAAGGCCGTTCTAAAACAACCTTTGTTTCCAAATCATACCACCCCGGGTTTGGACTCGTATTTGGCCTCGACCGTTTGACCAAATCAAGGGATAAAAATTTAAAGAAACAAAAGCAAATATTTGAAAAGACAGAGCAATGGGCATATGTCCGGTTCCGTTTTTCCGATTCAATGGTGCAATCCTACACCGGTTTAAGCGGGGATAGTCTGCGCATTTTTATGAATCGTTATACGCCTTCCTACGAGTGGTTGCGAGAACATCCTTCTAAAATAGAAGTGATTTATTACATTAATGACAAGCTGAAGCTTTTCAGGAAGGAAAACAATCATTGACAAAATCAATCCTGTAGTTGGTAAGTATCCTCTTAGTATAGCCTAACTTCCACAAATGAATACTGCCCTTCACGGACTACAGCCTAAACCTACACAGCTATAGCTGGTATCATCCTTGCAGAAGTTCTGGCAGCATTGACATCAACTCATAATGAAAAAAGCCAAGCTTAAAAATACCTGGTCTATTCTTAAACAAGCCTTCAATGGCTTTTCGAACGACAGGATATTAAAGATGAGCGGCTCCCTCGCCTACTCC
>JAGIAB010000439.1 GCA_017745135.1 Flavisolibacter sp. | reverse complement strand
ATTGAAACGGAACATATACTCAAAGCCTTGCTGGAGCAACAGGATTCTCCAATAGAATATTTGCTTAAAAAAAATGCAGTCAATACTCAACAATTAGAACTGCGGCTTGATCAGCAAATTTCAAAGCTTCCCAAAGTTTCCGGTGAACCTGCTCAAAGTATTTCCCGTGATGCCAATAATGTTATTCTTTCAGATGGGCTTTACTCAGAAAGCTAAAGTTCCAAGAGAAGTGGGCATCAATCGTTTTGAAGACCTGGATGTGCTCGTTCAGCAAAACCAAAAATTATTGGGCGGCAATGTGGTTGCTATGGTTTGGACCGATACATTGGTGTACAGAAGAGAACTGGGCGATTTTGATTCGAAGACAGCAGCGCCTATTGCCAGCGCCAGCAAATGGTTAACTGCAGCATTGGTATTGATGTTTGTCGATGAAGGCAAAATTTCTCTTGATGATAAAGTGAGTAAATACATTCCGGATTTTGAATTGTATGGAAAAAACTATGTTACCATCCGTCATTGTCTATCTCATTACACCGGCGTGAAAGTGGAAACGGGATTGAAGGCAATGTTTGCAAGAAAAAAGTATAGTTCACTTAAAGAAGAAGCAGAGTCTTATGCAAAATCAGAAATACAAGCCAATGCCGGAACCGAGTTTCGTTATAGCAATGTTGGTCTCAATACCGCAGCGGCTATTTTGGAAATTGTGAGCAAGAAGAAATTTGATATGCTCATCAAGCAAAAATTATTGAATCCTCTTAACATGAGGAAAACAAGCTTCAGCACTTTGGACGGTTCCCTGCCGAATCCTTCCGGTGGCGCCGTATCTACTGCAGATGATTACCTGCATTTCTTGCAAATGCTCTTAAACAATGGAAAATACAATGGCGTTCAAATTTTAAGTGAAGCATCTGTGAAAGAAATGCGCAAAATGCAAACCGTTCCGGAACAAATTAAATATGCACCCAAAGCAGGTGAAGGTTTTGGTTATGCACTGGGCAGTTGGGTTTTGGAAGAAGGAAAAGATAACGAGGCGAAAGTACTTTCAAGTCCGGGCTTGTTCGGCACATGGCCGATGGTGGATTGGTGCAGAGGCTATGCTGCTATCTTCTTTGTAAAAACTTTATTGAGTGGTGAACAAAAGAAAGATGTGTACCTGCAAATGAAGGACGCAATTGATGAAAAGATTCCTTCAAAGTGTAAAGAATAAACAGCCGGGAAGACGGCAAGCAAAAAAGTAAAGAAACTTACTTTCTTCCTGCCTTTCCGGCTAAAACTCTATTCCGTTTTCTTTACCAAAACCATTCTCGCTCTATCAGCCTTATAAATATCTTCAAAAAATTTAGCCAGTTCCTTCTGGTCCCTTGCAGGAAATCTACCTCCGAACTGCTCTCTTATACGGTGGTAAATAATCTTATTTCCATCGAGCTTTGTAGTGCAGCTATAGCTTCCAAATTTTGTTTTTAAAGCAACATCCTGTGGCATTGCTTCCAGGCTGTAGCCTTCCGGAATTTCAATTTCATAATTGTCTTCATCTCGAAATTCGTAATCCAAAACAAAATCTACTTTTCTTTCCTCTTCATCTGAAAGCTTCATGCCTCCGCGACTTAAAATATTGGGCGTAATAAAAAGACGCTTACCGGTAATGGTAGCATAATTGTCTACCACCACATCCAGGTGCTCATCAATTTCAGGTAAAATATTTTTCTTCTGCTCATACTTGAAATTGCTCACTTCATAAGTGGAAAGCTCAAGGTCTTCCTGCAAATATTTTCTCACCTTATCCTTTGACAACTGGTTGATCAGGGCACTTTTTTCATCCTGCTGCAGGCATTTATAATTGGTAGTTACATTCATTACTAAAGCGCCCTCGGAATTGATCTTTCCTTTAATAATTCTTACCTGAATGTTTTCTTTGATACCGTAATGCGGAGTGGAAACCAGCTTGCCTCCATCTTCTGTAATCAATAGTGCTTTTCGGTTGCCCGTAAAATCGCCCATGTAGCCTGCCGATTCTGTCTGGCTCGTACATTCAAGCCACACGGTATCTTTTGAAAGCGGAACACAAAGAATGATGTGATTGAACTGATCGGATGGAAAGTCTTCAACCAAATATTTATCATCCAAATCCCTTCCTCCTTTCACTAAAGTATAGTGGGACTTAATACCTGCTGCTTTCAAAAGGCTGTACATGTAATTGCTCAACGCTTTACAATCACCGTATCCTTTTTTTGCCACGAATGATGCCTCGAATGGTTGCAAGCCACCAATACCCAATTGTATGCTTATATACCTTGTATTTTGTTGAAGATAATTGTACAAAACCCTGATCTTTTCTTTTTCATCATTAATATTCTTCGTAAGATCTGCAACCCTTTGAATGATATCATCCGGTAATTTGTCACGGCCCTGGTTTAGTGCAAGCGGAAACTTTCCAAGATCCTGCCAGGTGCTTCCGTTGCCTTTATATCCTTCCATTTCAAATTTGGAAGGAGCGAAATAAACAGAAGGCGTTAACTCGTTCCAGGTAGGCGAAGCAAAAAGTTTTTTCACGGCAGCAAGACCTGTCACTTTCCACGTTTTGATTTGTTTATTTTTTTCAACGGAAGAAGAAGGCAATCCTTCATAATTAAACGCCTTAAAACGGATGGTATAATCAGCCGGTGCGATAAAAGAATAAGAGCTGCTTTCAACAGAAAGTTTTTCGTTTTGTTGGGGAAACCAATCCGGCAACATGTATGTATTATTGTATTTTACCTCTGTTTCAAATTCAACAGTATAAGGATAAAATTGGTTGGTAAAATCCAGCACTTTTACGCGGTTGTCATCGAACAAACTGATATCCTGTACAGCACTAAAATCTTTGACATCTTTGCTTTTGGCTTTTCTTAAAACATTTCCATTGCATGTCGCGTACATAAGTGGAATCGCTTCCACCGAAAATACCATCAATATCACTCGATGCGGCATTTTGCGCAGACAAACCC
>JAGIAB010000438.1 GCA_017745135.1 Flavisolibacter sp. | reverse complement strand
CTGATGAACTGCGCACCGTTGGCCGGTCTATCGCTTTGACCTTTGATTTATAAATAAGATCTATTTCCGACACTTTTGGATATAGGTTTTCCATTGCTTGCTTTTTCATATGATCACTATTAAGGTTTTGAAATAGCAGCCCATGAAGCGGGTTGCTTATGAGGGTTTAGTCTTCAAGGGCTTTCTCCTTCCTTCTGGAATTCACTTTCTCGCTGCCGTACTTCCGTCGGATTTCTTCGAGGCTTTTATTGCTACCTCTTGTTTTGTATTCTTCCGCTCTGAAATACCATGCACATTTTTTTGAAGCAAAAAAGAAGTGAGCCGCTTTGAGTTCTTCTTTTACTGGTCTTGTGTTGCCTGTTACCCAAATCCAGTGTCCAACAATTTCAATCACAATGCCGGGCAGGTGAATGATCTTTTCAATAGCTGCCCTATACAGTTCTGAAAGTTTGATTTCTTCATCTCCTTCCGCATCGCTAAGACCTGCACCTTTTGCCAACCTTGCACAAGCAAAAGCGTATTCATTGTTAATCGCTTGCATGATTACCGTATCGCCGCCTAAGTCAGGATGATTTTCTTTTGCAAGCTTTTTATAAAGGGCTTTTACCTCGTCAATCGATTTACATTCTTTAAAATATTTCATAGCCTTCAGTTTTTAAAATGGTAAATCTTCGGCTACCTCTTCCGTTTGGACCGGGACTGTTTCTTTCTCTGCGGCTTTACCGAAATGATGAATTTTGATATGGTTGGCGTGGCAGTTCAGTGAGGCTTTAGGGTCATTGCCACTCATATAGGCTTTTACATACAGCCATCCTGAAATTTCAACGATGCTGCCTTTGGTCAGGTGTTTGGCAATGGCTGTACTTATCCAATAAGAACAATTAACATAGGTGACGACCTTTTTTTGTTCATCGGAATTTTTTGTTTTGTAACTGTGATTAATGGCAATTGAAAAATTTACAACCTGTCTTTCATCCTTTAAGGTGTTTACTGTTGCATCGCTTACAAGGCGTCCTACTAAAGTTTCCATAACATGAGTTTTTGAGGTTAAGAATAGTGATTGAATAAGGTGAGATGTTGAGAGGCAAGCGGGTTAACGGGTCTGCCGTTACTGTGCTTTTGCACCAAGTGATAGACGGTAATGTCTTCGTTTAAATAAATAGCCCATGCAGCAACTAGGGAGCGGGAGCGGTTGGATTTTCTTCGCTTTTGAATCTCCCACGAAAGCCGCATGAGCCGTGAACGTTGAATGTGTTGCATACCAAAAAGATTTTTTGTTAATCAATTGCGCTGGCTGCGCTTCTTTCTTTTTGGATAGCAAACCCATTGTCCTACAGAGACCGGAGAAAGTTTTTAGAAAAAAAATACGATCCCTTGTTACAAATGATCGTTTACGTTAGTTGATATGAAGTAAATATTGCTGAGCAAAGAAAAGAAGAAGAGGATGGAGATTTTTTTTCGAAAACCGAAGGCTTGACTTTCGTAGGTTCGGCGTAGGACAATAATTTCGATTACCGTTATAAAGTGATGGTTTTATTCATCATTAAAAGATAATTGTCCGGATGGCGTTGCCGAAGCAACCAACACTTTTACTTTACTCTATGCAGTTGTTTGCTTCGGCAAGTCCATCCGCAATAAGTCCGGTTGCAGATATTCGGCTTTGCCGATTTTCTGCGAGCGCAATCAGGTCATTAAATGGATGATGAATCGAATTGAAGGCGATGAACGGATTGCGTCACAAAAGTGTTGCCATGAGATAGAAAGTTGGTATCAAAATAACCTTGATTTAATCAGACTAGGTTGTGAAGAAAATTGATGGGAACTGTTTAGAGATTTTACCTTCGATATTCGGATGAAACATTTGTGAATACATTTGAGGCTCACCTTTATAGACTATCATGAAATGGGAAATGGTTATTAGCATAGTTGCCCTCGTATTTTCGGGAATAACTGTGTACATCAGTATTCTCTATAGGAGAAAAGATTTTTACAATCAGCTTATCAAAGAGCAAATTTCTGCAGGTTATAATGTTATGGAGATATTACTTCGGTTAAATCATTCTTTTAATGAAGGATATAAAAAATATGTTGGGGTTCCGACGGCTCAGCATCTGATAGAAACTGGGATAGAGCCGAATAATGAAATGATTATGGCCTGGCAGACAAATCTATTTGTCAATCTTGAATCTGAATATTTAAATGCTTTTAATTCAGTGCTGTCACGGGGATTCATTTTCCCTGCCGATTTACAAAAGGAATTGACAAATTATTTCGAACTGTTATCAGATCTTTTCGAAAAGAAAAATGATGAGAATTTGGGATTGGCACTTAGCGAATTATATAATCCGCTAGCGAATATTACTGACAAGTTGAACTATTATTTCAAAATAGACAAACTTTCTAAACAACTGAATAAATTGCTTTAAACTTCGGATTCCTTATCTACTAGAACTTAATACTGAATTGTGTTGCTGTTGATATTTAAAATTACAACGCAGCACTTAGTTACGTTTTAAAAGTTACTTCTCGGTATCATTTTTTAAGACCTTTAGAGTCGAAATAGCTAAAATTTTAAAAAATATTGATGCTTCAATATATTTAGTGCCTGAGTCAAAACTAACCGTGAGATGATGACAAAAACCAAACCTGATGAACCTATTTTAGTTAAAGATAAACCGGTTGCTATTGAGCGGGGATCTTATCCCTATCACTTGCTGGAGGATCACGCATTTGAGTTACTTGTTTATTCTCTATATAAAAGTGAAATTGAAAACGGAGAATTAGCCGGCCCATATGATGATATATGGTTAATGGGAGGAGTCAAAGAAAAGGGCAAGGATTGTGCTTTGTTTCGACAAGGGATTTTTGGTGCAGCTATACAATGCAAGCACCGTTCAAAATTAGCGCCAGTAGGAAAGGTGCAAGTTGCGAAGGAAATCATTAAGTTTCTTCTTCACATCATTAATGACAACGAGCAAATTCAACGGCAGCT
>JAGIAB010000437.1 GCA_017745135.1 Flavisolibacter sp. | reverse complement strand
TGTAAAGCCTGCCGGGGACAAATAGCAAAACAATTATCAACAAACTGTTTGTACTTGCTGAAGATCGTTCCCTTTACAATTTTATCTCCACCATAAAAATCATCGTTGAACAGGGGATGCCCGATATATTTCATGTGAACGCGTATCTGGTGTGTACGCCCGGTTTCTAAAACACATTGAACAAGAGTAACGTAATTGAAACGTTCTATCACTTTGTAATGCGTGATGGCTTCCTTTCCATGATCGCCTTCAGGATAGGCTTCGAATAATTTACGGTAACGAAGGTTTCTGCCGACATGAGCAATGATGGTTCCGCTATCTTTTTCTACATCTCCCCAAACCAAAGCAAGGTATTGCCTCTTTACGGTGTGATCATAAAACTGTTTCGCCAACTGGCGCATGGCTTTATCGGTCTTTGCCAGCACCAATAACCCGCTGGTGTTTTTATCAATGCGGTGCACCAATCCAAACCTGGGCAAAGTGGCCTCGCTGATGGAAGGGTTTTCCTTTTGTAAATACCAGGCAACACCGTTTAGCAAGGTGCCGGAATAATTTCCGCTGCCGGGATGGACAACCATTCCTGCAGGTTTGTTAATGAGAAGTATATCTTCATCTTCGTGAGCAATATTCAGAGTGATTTTTTCAGGGACAATTTCTGTAGATTCAGGCGAAAGATCGGAATACACAATAATCTGGTCGAAAGCTTTGACTTTATAGTTCTGCTTCACCTCTTTGTTGTTGACCAGTATTAAACCTGCATTAATAGCCTGTTGCAATTTATTGCGGGTAGCGCCTTCAATACGGTTCATTAAAAATTTATCAATGCGAAAAGGCTCCTGTCCTTTATCGGCAGTAAACACAAACCGCTGGTACAACTCATCGCTGGCATCTGTATTTTCTTCAGCCCCGTTTTTATTCAATTCTTCCGTATCCATAGAGGGTGCAAAAATAAAGCGTACAAACTTGGTAAATTTGCCTTTATGGAAAGTGTTGAATTCAGGGACCTCGGCTCAATGGACTACAAAGCGGCATGGGATTACCAGGAAACCCTTTTGCAGGAAAATCTGAAGATCAAATCGGTTATTCATAATTCGGATGGCGTAGTGGACAGTAAATTGCTTCCAACCAAACATTATTTGTTGTTTGTTGAACATCCGCCTGTTTATACTTTAGGTAAGAGCGGCAAAATTGAGCATGTACTCATTAATGAAGAGCAAAGAGCGCAGGAAGGAATCGAATTCTTTCATACGAACAGGGGAGGAGATATTACTTTTCATGGACCTCAGCAAATTGTTGGTTACCCCATTCTTGACCTCGAAAAGTTTTATACGGACATTGGAAGATATTTAAGAGAACTGGAAGAAGTGATCATTCTTACCCTGGCTGAATATGGAATTGTTGGGGGAAGATCCGCAGGAGAAACCGGGGTTTGGCTTGATGCGACAATAAAAGGAAAAGAAAGAAAGATCTGTGCAATGGGCGTACGCTGCAGCCGTTGGGTTACCATGCATGGGTTTGCTTTGAATGTGAACACGGATCTTCATTATTTTAATCATATCATTCCTTGTGGCATTCCCAACAAAAAAGTTACTTCCATTAAAGAGGAATTAGGCAGAGAAGTGGATGTTGAAGAAGTGAAAGAAAAACTGAAAAAGAATTTTTCGAAGGTGTTTGATGTTTCAATAACAGAAAAGCAATTACACGAATTATAGGCACGAATTACACGAATTCTTTTTCAATTGCTGTATGTATCAATGGAACAGTGTGATTTCAATTCGTGTAATCCAATCAAAATTCCTTCGCTAAATAAAATTTATTTTTCTCCACCAGCTTTTCGTCGTTGAACAATTCAAACTTGAACCAACCGGCATGAAGAAAATTGGCTTTGTCCAGAGTAAGTGCAGGTTCTTTAATATTTTTTAGTTCAAATAAAAAGCTATCGTCTTCTTCATAAAACTTGATGTGATATTTTTTCTTTTCGGCGTCAGGTAAATTAATGAAGAGATAGCCGTCTTTGTTGGTGTAGACATAAAAAGAAGGAATGAAATCGTTTCTTCTTGGAACGCTGGGCTTAATACCAATATTTACAGAATCTCTTGTTCTATCAATCAAACCATTTTTGGTTAAGCGGAAAGAATCAATGAAGGGACGTTTGGATGCCGTAAAAAAGAATTGTCCTTGTCCCATCACAACAAATAACCGGTAAAAAACTTTGTCGTTTGGAGCCTTGGTATCAGCAAAACCATTTTGCCTGGAGTTGGGATCGGGTACAGTCAGGATGGTTTTAAAATTGGCAAGACTGTCAAACGAACGCTGAACGCTGATTTGTTTTACAAGTCCGTAGTTATTTACCCAACCAACGATATTTCGGGTAGCGCCTGCATTGGTAACAGTAAATTTCGGAAGGGTGTCCTGGGCAAAGTTTTTTGCCGATGCCAGAACAAAAATGGTGAGGAGTAAATAAAAACGGTTCATAAAAATATCGGGCAAATTATCTGAATCGTTGCAAATATAATAGTGGCTTTAGAATATTAACGTTCCCTTTGGCAGCGACTGGTTGCCCTGCAAGCCCCCGCTGTGAATAATGAGAAGTTTACTGCCCTGCGGAAAATAAGTTTTCTGAAGTAAGTTCTGAACGGCAAAAAACAATTTGCCGGTATAAACAAAGTCGGAAGGAATATTGGTTTGTTGATACCATTCATTCATAAAATCGATCAGTTGTTTTGAATATTTTGCATAACCGCCAAAGTGATAATCGTGAATGAGTAAAAATCTTTTCTTATTTTGTTCAGAGACCAGGTTTTCAATTTCCTGTTGAAGTGAATAATTGTTTTTTAAAGAACTGATGCCAATTACAGTTTGGTGCTTTTCGGAACCTTCAATCAAACCGGCAATGGTTGTGCCCGTACCAACCGAATCGATGATATGAGTGTAGAAAGAAGAATCTATTTGCTGCAGAATGTCTTTTGCGCCTTCAATACCTTTCTTTCCATACC
>JAGIAB010000436.1:2688-3019 GCA_017745135.1 Flavisolibacter sp. | reverse complement strand
GCAGGTGATTAGTCGCAACAACAATCCTTTGCTGCCTTCTGTTCTTTCTGTTACTTCTTTCCAGGGAGGACACACTACCAACGTTATCCCATCCGAAGTAAAATTGATGGGAACGTTCAGGGCTATGGATGAGGAATGGAGATTCAAAGCTCATGACATCATCCGAAAGCTTTCAACCGAATTAGTTCACTCGATGGGTGCTGAAATTGATCTGCATATTGATGTTGGTTATCCTACTGTTTATAACAACGAACAATTAAATGAAGCGGCAAAAAAAATTGCAGAGCAATACATGGGTACAAATAATGTTGAAGAAACCGAGATAAGGATG
>JAGIAB010000436.1:0-2678 GCA_017745135.1 Flavisolibacter sp. | reverse complement strand
GGGTGCAGAAGATTTTGGCTATTATTCACAGCAAATTCCCGGTTGTTTTTTCAGGCTGGGAACCGGCAATACAGCAAAAGGAATAACAGCAGGTGTACACACTCCCCATTTTAATATAGATGAAGATGCCATTGAAATTGGCATTGGAACCATGGCTATTCTTGGTGCCTGTGGCACACTCAACGGATAGTGCTTATTTTTGCAGGTATCTGAATAGAAACTTTAAAATACACGCTTGCGGCATAAAAGACAGATTCTTTTGTTGCTTCTCACTAAATTAAAATTCATGGCAAACGAACTTCTTAAGAAAGATGCATTGGAATATCACGAAAAAGGCCGTCCCGGGAAAATTGAAGTGATACCCACGAAAGCAACCAAAACACAAAGAGACCTTTCATTAGCGTACTCTCCTGGCGTAGCCGAACCCTGTAAAGAGATTGCTGCTAACAAAGAAGAGGTTTACAAGTACACTGCTAAGGGAAATTTAGTAGCCGTCATCAGTAACGGTACGGCCGTTTTAGGACTGGGTGATATTGGCCCCGAAGCAGGCAAACCTGTAATGGAAGGGAAAGGTGTACTCTTTAAAATATTTGCCGATATCGATGTTTTCGATATCGAGATCAATGAAAAAGACCCTGTAAAATTTGTTGAGATCGTAAAAGCTCTCGAGCCCACGTTTGGAGGCATCAACCTGGAAGATATCAAAGCACCAGAATGTTTTTACATCGAAAAGGAATTACGTGAACAACTCACCATCCCTGTAATGCACGATGACCAGCACGGCACTGCTATCATTAGTGCGGCTGCACTTTTGAATGCATTACAAATACAAAAAAAGAAAATTGATAAAGCTCGTTTTGTAGTGAATGGTGCCGGCGCTGCAGCAATGGCTTGTGTTTCGTTATATGTTGCACTGGGTGCTAAACCGGAAAACTTTTGCATTTTCGATCGTAAGGGCTCATTATACGCAGGCAGAACCGATCTGGAAGGCTTCAAGAAAAAATTTGCCAACGCCAAGGAAGACACTACCCTTGATAAAGCCATGAAAGGTGCAGATGTATTTATTGGATTGAGTGTTGGCAATGTACTTACTACAGACATGGTAAAAAGCATGGCAAAAAATCCTATTGTTTTTGCTATGGCCAACCCTGATCCCGAGATCTCATGGAACGACGCCTGTTCTGCACGTAACGATGTGATTATGGCCACCGGCAGAAGTGATTATCCTAACCAGGTAAACAATGTTCTTGGTTTCCCTTACATCTTCCGCGGTGCTTTGGATGTTCGTGCCACGCAGATCAATGAAGCTATGAAGCTTGCTGCTGTAAAAGCCCTGGCGGAATTAGCACAAACACCCGTTCCGGACATCGTGAATCTTGCTTACAACGAAACGACCATCACCTTTGGTCCTAACTATATCATTCCAAAACCACTTGACCCACGTTTGCTTTCGGCAGTTGCCCCTGCTGTAGCCAAGGCTGCTATTGAAAGTGGTGTGGCGCAAAAACCAATCACCGACTGGGACGGTTATGTAACTGATCTCAACAGGCGACTTGGTTTGGATAACCAGGTAATGCGGGTTTTGGGCAGTAAAGCGAAGAAAGATCCGAGACGAATTGTTTTTGCCGAAGCTGATAATATCAAAATTTTAAAATCGGCGCAGGTGGTATTTGACGAAGGTATTGGCTACCCGATTTTACTTGGCGATGAAAATAAGATCCGTTTAATTGCTCAAACAAACGGCATTGACATTGAAGGCATTCCCATTTTCGATCCCCGCAGTGATGCAATGGAAGAAAAAAGAAACCAGTATGCTGAAGTCTTTTTCAAAAAACGCCAGCGCAAAGGGTTCAATTATTATGAATCGAAAAAGGTCATGAAGGATCGCAATTATTTTGGTTGTATGATGGTGGAAATGGGTGATGCCGATGCCATGATCTCCGGGCTTGTAAAAAATTATCCCGATACTATTCGCCCGGCACTGCATTGCATTGGAATGGAAGAAGGGGCAAAAAGAATTGCCGGCATGTATTTGATGTTAACGAAAAGAGGTCCCATCTTTCTTGGAGATACTACCGTCAACTTCAACCCTACCTCGGAGGAATTGGCAGAGATTACTTTGATGGTCGCAAGAGAAGTTCGCAACTTCAATATCATACCCAGGGTTGCTATGCTGAGTTATTCCAATTTTGGCAGCAGCAATTCGCCCGAAGCTAAATTGGTGGCTGAAGCAAAGAATCTCGTCAAACAAAAAATGCCTTCGCTGATCGTTGATGGTGAAATGCAGGCGGCTGTTGCCTTCAACAACGAAATACTAAAAGAAAATTATCCTTTCAGCGAATTGGTTGATAAAGATGTGAACACCCTGATCTTCCCGAACCTGGCATCCGGAAATATTGCTTATAACCTGTTGAAAGAGGTTGGCCAGTCCGATGCGATCGGACCAATTCTATTAGGATTAAAAAAACCAGTTCACGTTTTGCAATTAGGAAGTTCCGTTCGAAATATCGTAAACATGGCGATCATCGCCGTGGTAGATGCCCAGCTAAAAAGCCAGGCTGCAAACGAAGAAGTGATCAAGCGTTCGCCCTGGTGGAAGCGCTTTAGAAAAAGAAAAGAAGAACCGGACATGCAGCTGGATTGATTGGATTGCATCCGAAACGACAGATAAAACGTTG
>JAGIAB010000435.1 GCA_017745135.1 Flavisolibacter sp. | reverse complement strand
ACATTGGACAGAGATACCCGCAGGCGGACATTTTGCTGCTATGGAACAACCGGCCTTACTGGCAAACGACATCATACAATTTGCAAAAGAATTGAACCTGTTTAAGTAATTCCGGGTTTCGTGACACCGCAGCACACATGCATAAGATAGGTTTCATAACAAGTATAGGTGATAGTTTTTCACCCCGGTTAGTGTTCTCCCGAAAGAAGCACGCCTTGGTATTAAGGCTTTGGCTTTGTGTTAAAGCCCATCAACACGATGAATGAAGACAGTCCATTTGTGTAAATCATTTTCTGCAAACTATTTTTTATGTAGTGAGCTGCATTGCTATTACCATCGTCCGTTGTGCCTGTCTCGCCTCATCAGGCGATGATCACTCACTGCATCGTTCTGTAATTCTATTCGGCATTCTACAACTGTCCTTACTGGATTCAACGTTTCTTAAATTACAAAGCACAGATCCTTCCCGCCTTGCGGGACAGGCTGTGCGTCGGGATGACAAGTAAGAGTGTTGCTGTTTTCCGCCATTGCCAGTATTTTTTTAGCTGTCTGCTCGGTGTCTTCACTGCGTTGGCTTTGTGCGATGAGAGAACCGGAAGCAAAGACACAAGTTCACCACCTTTACTTGTTACAACTGGCATCCGCTGCAACTAATCACGCCGTTATTGTTGAGGCACTGATGTGCTTAGCCCCACACAACACCACACGAAGACCTCCCTATTTGATTCAATCTTTCCTAAATTCGGTTGTTGGTGCAGCCAACACGCAAAGCCTGGAAAAAACACCAACCTATGGCCATTATAATAATTGGCATTGCCATTGTGTTTACACTATCGGTAAATGCACTAAACCTGCAGTCATTACCGTTGATTTACTTTCTCCGGCTCATTGCCATACTACTGTCGTATTGTATACTTATGCAACTGGTTAAAAACTGGTACATACCCAATGCAACCAATGGCTTAATCAAACAAAGCAAAAGCACAGGCTCACTTTATGACTAAAAAAATCATATCAATAACCCTGTTACTGATTGGCAATACAGTTACTGCACAGGAAACGCAACCGGCATCATCAGAAAGCAAATGGAGCAATCACTTTCAACTAACTGTAATAGCACAACGGCATTCAGCATTCAGGTCATTGTACAGTGGTGTCAATAGCCTGGCAGATACCATAGAACCGACCGCCACCAGTCTTACAACAACGCTGTTCCTGGGCAGAAAACTTTGGAAAGGAGCTGCATTTTATTTCAATCCTGAAGTATCGGGTGGCAGCGGATTAAGTTTATCAACCGGGGTAGCAGGTGCGTTGAATGGCGAAACCTATCGCGTTGCCGAAGTAAAGCCACAAGTATCTGTAGCAAGAGCTTACCTGAAACAACACATTCCCTTAAGCGGCACAAATTATAGTTATGCGGCGGATGATGTGAACCAGGTGGCAGAAAAACTTCCCACGAGCCGCATCACCATTAGTGCCGGCAAATTTGCCATTGCTGATTTTTACGACAATAATTCATACAGCAGAGATCCGAGAACACAGTTCTTCAACTGGTCTATTTGGGCAGACGGTGCCTGGGATTATCCTGCCAATACACGTGGCTACACTTATGGAATAGTAGCCGAACTAATAAAGCCAACATGGGCAGTTCGCTTATCATCTGTGGCGGTTCCCCGCATCGCTAATTTTCACCTGATGGAATACAATGCAGAAGCTCATTCTGAAACTTTTGAACTGGAACGCCAATATACATTTCGCAAGACACACGGAACAATTCGAATAACGGCAAGCCAGACTTTTTCACAAGCACCTTCTTATGAAGCCGGATTAAAAGCTATCAACAACGGAAACAAGTTTTTGCTGGATGTGATACAGGGTTTGGAAGAACATAAATCTTACGGCGGCAGAAAATATGCTGTGGGCTTAAACGTTGAGCAGGAACTGACAAATGATGTTGGATTATTTATCAGATCAGGTTGGAATGATGGCAAATATGTTACATGGGCATTTACTGAAATTGACCATACATGCAACCTTGGTTTTTCTGTAAAAGGAACCAAATGGAGAAGAGCGGAAGATGTATTTGGCATTGCCGGTGTAATCAATGGAATTTCCGGGCCACACCGTAAGTTTCTAAAAGCCGGCGGATATGGATTTATCATTGGTGACGGAAATCTTAATTATGGTAAAGAGGCCATTATTGAAACGTATTACAACGCCAGGCTTAATAATTTTTTCTGGGCAACATTCGATTATCAATTTGTAAATCATCCTGCGTATAACAAAGATCGTGGACCGGTGCATGTATTTGGAATAAGGGGTCATGTAGCGTTTTAAGCTGCTATTCCCGCCAATGCACAAAAGCAGGCAGGAACATCCACCAAAGGCGTAAACGTTATGACCTTAGAGTAGCGCAAGTGCAAAGCCTTGTGTTTGGAAAGCAATGAGTTGTTTTTAGCCGAAACATTAAACGCTTTCATGTTAGCAGCAGCCTGCCCAAAATTTATTCACCAATTTCTCAAACCCCTCATTTGATCATCGGCCAACCATCTTCCCATTTCATTTCCTGTATAATTAATTTGGAACGTCCCCTATCCTTCGCATCATAACCATGATAGATGAGATAATCTTTACCATCAAATGTATAGGCGGAATTATGTCCTGCTCCATACCATTCTTTATTATCTCCCTGTACCACCAGGGTGCCGCCATTCTGCGCTAAGGACACACCCAATTTATCGAGATAAGGGCCGGTAACTTTTTCGCTTCGCCCCACTACTACTTTGTAATCGCTTCGTTCACCACGGCAACAATAATCCCATGAAACAAAGAGATAATAGTATTTGCCTTTTTTAAAAATAAATGGTCCTTCAATGGCTGCATTACCGGCGGAAGAATCCGGCACTGAAAAATCTCTCGGACGGCTTGCAATGGTGTACCATTGTTCCGGTTGCGCTACCGATGCAAAGTCAGGATTGAGTTTCACCAGTTTCATTCCTCCACAGAAAGAACCAAAGGCCAGCCAGGGTGTGTT
>JAGIAB010000434.1:2834-3056 GCA_017745135.1 Flavisolibacter sp. | reverse complement strand
GATAACCGCTGCTTCCGTCCCAATCGGCACCTCTTGTATCCGGACTTAACTGCATCATTCCAAATGGCATCGAAGCACCAGGATAGGTGTGCCCATGTCCACCGGTGCCAATAAAGGGATTGACGAATGCTGTATAATCTTTCTGTGCCATCAGCGAAAAATGCAAACTGAGGGATGCTAAGCAAAAGATTACCTTTCTCATATTGATGATTTCAAAGTTTT
>JAGIAB010000434.1:0-2824 GCA_017745135.1 Flavisolibacter sp. | reverse complement strand
TGGCAAAACTCTTTTTACTCTTGCCCTGAAAGCAGGTGTCTCATGTTCTAAATTATCTTCGATGATCAGTTTCAGTTCAGGTTTTACTTCAGGATAATGTTTTGAAAGATTGAACAAGGTAGTTAAAGAAAAGACTTTGATAGCAACGGGTGTTGAAGGCTTTTCTAAAAATTGAAAACAGGCATCCATTACTTCACCGTGAAATTTTTCCGGGATCTCGATCGCCTGCAACACCCTCACAGAATTTCTTATCACCGCATAGTGAACATTTGTTTTGTGCAAAACAGAAACCAGGTCTTTGATGTGCGGTTGAATCATTTGGGGCTTTTGCCTGGCGGCCCAGCCAACACTCCAGGCCGCTCTTTGCGCAAGCCTGTATTCATCATCCAAAAAACATTTCATCAACTCTTTAAAGTTCTTACTGGACTCACAAGCGTAATTAGCAATTTTTACTGCTTGCGACTTTGAATGCTCTTTCAATATTTCTTCACGAAGAATCACTTATCGAAATTAGGAATACAATGCCTTTCTTAGGGCTTTTACTTCGCCGGGATCAATTGCAGGATTGGTATAGCTTTCTGCACTATCGGCAAACGAGGGGTGAATAAATTCCATTTTTGTTTTGTGTTTCCCTCTTAAGGAAGAATGAAATTCTTTCGCTCCCGTTTTTTCAGCCAGCTCTTTGATGTTTTCTTTTCTGACGCCACTTCCCGGCATGATGATGATCGTTTCATCAGCCGCCCTGATCAATTGCGTAATCAAATCTATTCCCTGCGAAGCAGCGGGTTGCTGGCCTGAAGTAAGAATTCGCTGGCAACCGATTTCAATCAATTGCTCCATCGCTTCAAATGGATCTTTGCACCGGTCAAAGGCCCGATGAAAAGTTACTTCTAATGGATAGGCTGATTCAATAAGCTTTGCTGTTCTTTTGATATCGATGGCTCCATTCTTATTCAGCAGACCAATAACAACTCCATCACATCCTAACTCTTTACACAGCTTCACATCATTCATCATGATCTCAAATTCTTCGTCCGTGTATAAAAAATCACCGCTTCTTGTACGGATGATGGGAAATAATTGAACACTAAAAGCTTCCCTGCATTTTTTAATCGTTCCGTAGGAAGCAGTTGTTCCTCCTTCAGTTAAAGCAGCGCATAATTCAATGCGATCGGCACCGCCTTGTACTGCAGATTTAGTTGTAATAAAATCGGTTGTTGCTATTTCAATGATGTAGTCCACTCCTTTCAATTTAATTTCGTTTAATCTTATGTCTTATCAATAAATGCTTTTTGAATTATACACTTTCACACCGGCTTTTGATTGCACTGCATAGGTAAAACCTTTCTGTAAAGCATAACTGCCAAACTCTCCTTTTGTATTTAATGCAATAAAACCTACCTGCAGTTCTTTTATTTTCGAACCTCTTTTCTTTATCATCCTTTCAACTGTTCTTTTACAGGCAAGTTCAGGCGACATTCCCTGACGCATCAATTCAACAACAGTATGTGATCCGCAAATGCGAATGACTTCCTCTCCAACTCCTGTTGATGTTGCCGCTCCTACTTCGTTATCTACATACAGTCCTGCACCAATGATTGGCGAATCACCGACACGGCCTCTCATTTTAAAAGCTAGCCCGCTTGTTGTGCAGGCGCCACTTAAATTTCCTGCAGCATCCAATGCAATCATGCCTATCGTATCATGATTATTTTGCTGGCCTGGTACATTCTTCTGCTCCAATAGTTTTGGAGTTGTTGTTGGATCATAGTTTGATGTTTTCAACCAATCCTTCCAGGCTTTTTCTGATTCAGGAGTTAATAAATTTTCTTTTTTAAAACCATTGGCCAAAGCAAATTGCAAGGCGCCTTCACCAGCCAGTTGAACATGCGGCGTTTTTTCCATCACCAATCTTGCCACCTTGATTGGGTGCATTATATTTTCCAAAAACATCACGGCTCCGCAGTTTGCATTTTCATCCATTATGCAGGCGTCAAGAGTTACCTTGCCATCCCTGTCAGGTAACCCGCCATAACCAACACTTTGATCAGCCGGATCCGCTTCAGGAATTTGTACACCAGCCTCAACTGCATCTAAAGCTCTTCCGCTAGAGCTTAAAATTTTCCACGCTTCAGCGTTGGCTTTCACATTATCACCCCAGGTAGATAGAACAATGGGATTATTTTTTATGAAGTCTGAACTACCCGCTGCAATAATTGTTTTATTAAAAAACAATGCTGCAGAACTCAAAAAAGAAGCCTGGACAAACTTTCTACGGTTAAGCATTTCAATTGTTTTATCTAAGATAGGATGAAAGAAACTCTGACATAGTAACATAATTACAAAGCGGGAATAGTATTTGAAGTTCTTTCCGAAATAGAATTCACGAAAACAATATCATGAAGATTGAAATTATTTCAGGGAGTCCGAGGGGAAACAGCATAACAAACAGGGTCGCCTTGCATTTGAAAAAATGCATTCAGGAAAGAACCGATCATGAAGTCAATATCATTGATGTGCGGGAAAATGAAATGCCTTTGCTGCAGGCGGTTTTTACTTCAGTGGAATCAACACCGGACCCTTATAAAGAAGTTACAGAACGCATGTTGAATGCCAATGCGTTTATTTTAGTAACACCGGAATACAATGGAAGCTATTCCGCCGCATTAAAAAACCTACTCGATCATTTTCCCAAACAACATCACAAAGTGTTTGCAATCGTAACGGCTTCACCGGGAATGTTGGGTGGCGTAAGAGCTGCACTCCAGTTACAGGAATTGATCTATGCCTTGTTTGGAATTGGCTCGCCCTACATGCTGGTGAC
>JAGIAB010000433.1 GCA_017745135.1 Flavisolibacter sp. | reverse complement strand
GCAACTGTACTTCCTATTGTGAGTGGATTTGCACCCAGGTTTCGTGCACTACCTAACGTCACACCGGTAGCATTACCATTGTTAATGACAACACCTCCTGAACCGGGGAACGGTGAAATAAATTCAACTCCTGTGGTTTGAGCAGCAGTACCTTTATACTCTAAAGTTGCAGATGAACCATAACTCAATGTCCCGGTAAGAGTGGTGGTTGCAGTTCCTTGCATTGATAAGGTACCATTTACTATTGTTGTGCCGGAAGGAAATGTTTTTGCACCGGAACCAGAAAGAGTTAAGTTGTTATAAGTTAAAGCAGAAACCGTTTGCGCACCCGAACTTGCGTAATCAATTGTTAGATTTGTAAGAGTTTTATTAGTGATTGAAAACTGAGTAGCAAAGGCAGTTGTTCCTATTAATGTTACTTTAACCGTTCCACTTCCCGTTAAAGTTCCAGCTCCACTAAAAACATGCCCTGTATTGCCAGGTGCAAAAGTTCCATCTACCGTCATGTTGCTACCAACACTAAAACTTGCTGAACTTGTAGTAGTTCCAGAACTAATAGTTAAATTATTGAATGAAGCAAATATTGACGGTAAAATATTGTTCGAGGTAAGTTCGATAGTACCGGAGCCAGAGGTAAAATTAAATGTGCCGCCACCATTCACGATGCTTCCACAAGTCAATATTCCACCACTTGTCATGTCAAGTGTAAAATTTTTGTTTGTTCCATTTCCAGGAGTAAACGCATTGGTGACAGTTAAATGAGAACCATTATTAAACTTCAGAGTGGCAGTACCATTAGTGTTTTGTTGGACGATTGATAAGCATGCTGCATTATTAACATCTACCGTAACTGTAACACCTGAATTAATTGTTATGGCATCGGAAGCCGTCGGCACAGATTGTCCTCCCCAAGTAGCAGTGTTGTTCCAATTTCCGCTTACAGAAGCAGTTCGTTGCCCAAAAACAACATTCGCAAAAAACAAACAAGTCATTGTCAACGCAACAGCAAACGACTTCTGCATAAGCAGAGAACTTCTCATACAGCAATCAGTATTAGTGGTGGAAAGGGAATTTGTTTTATCAGCAGGTTTAAATAAAAATGATGCAGCAGTTGCCTGTGCATCATTGGATGTATATGAAACTTTGGTTGCAGTTATTGTTCGTTCAATACATGGCGTCAATTGTCTTCGCCCTTTTCCTCGTAGTTGTTTGCATAGTTCAAAAACAACTCTCCATAGGGAAACAGTAAAAGAGCATACACTTGCCCATAAGCGGAGTATTGGTTGCATACAAAGCAGTTTAATTGTTGTTGACATAAGCGACCCGTTAGCCTGGTTTAGCCGGAGAGTGAATAGCAGTTGCAGATGCGGCAAGCATCGTTTCAAGGGATAGAGAATAACAATAGTGCAGCAACAGCATGTCTGCCTGTGAACAAGGTTACAGCAGAAGGCGTTGCCTATTGCATTAATGGATGATCAAAGGAAATTTTCAGAAGGGATTGGAGTACGGTATCAAAAAACCATACTTAAAATCTTTAGCCGTTTCTATCGTTCATTCAAGGAAAGATTTCGGAGGGTGTGAGTCAAGGTATTCAGGGGTATGATATTACTAAAGTATGGTTCTTGTTTTTAATATCCAAAAAAACTTTTGATTTTAAAGAAAAATCTTTGGGGCTATGTTCCGCATGTTCTTGCTTGTTACCAATAAAACAACTGTAAAAATTGTACACTGCTGCATTTTTATTTCGGCTATTTAAACGACTCCTTCAAACAACCAATAGGCCTGCGAATCCACATTCCATCCTTTTCACATTAAGACATGAGGTGCGCTATAAGAGATGCATCTCTTTTTCACAGGCCTACCAACTTTACATAAGTGATCGGTTATTGACTCAATAAGCTTTTGAAAAAAGGCAACAATGCATCGGCCAATATTGCACGATCTTCCACACCTGGATGTCCTGTGCATCCCACGGCCTGCATAGGCTTAAAAAAGAACAGGGCAACCGGCTTACCTGATGCATATAAACTGTCTGTCTTTTTCCTAACTGCCTTCAAACAGTTTTGTATAAGGGCATTGCTTTCACCATGCACCATTGGGCTGTTCAATAAAACAATTTGTGCAGCCGGGTATTCGATTTTACAAATTGCGCGAAGCTGATGTAGTTGTTTACAAACCTTGCACTGTCAAACGGGGCTCTTGGAGTTTGCCCGTTTCCATTGCTTAGATCACTTGTACCTAAAACAATGCTTACTATTTCAGGACTGTATTTACCGAAATTCCATTGGCGTGAACTGCCTGCCCCAAAATCGGTCTTATCATACACCTGTGGCATCGAAGGCTCTTCACGGTTCCAGGTGCGGTAAATGCCAATACCACTAACGCTGCTCTAAATATAATTCACTCCAAGGTTCCTGGCCACTCTTGGTCCGTATGCGTAATAAGCGTTGTGATAATCGTGATACTCTCCTTTTCCGCAGCGCATTTCAGAAGTATCGGCAGCGACTCCGCAAGTGATGCTGTCGCGGATAAATTCAATCAAAGGAGCAGTTGAAGCCCGAAGCAGTTTAGATTTTTCCCACTGATTTTTTCGATAAATACCGGCCCTGTTGTAGCTTCGGTTGCTTTGTATATCCAAATCGTATATTTTCCGCCATTTGGAGCTGGTAAGCGAATGGATTGTTTTTAATCTTTGGAGATTTTTACTCTTTTCTGGTACACGCCATCCAATTCATACTGCAAATAGTTATGGTCCATCCAGTCCGGAACGGTAGCATAAATTTCACACTCGCTCCCTTCAAAACTAAAACCGAAATGAACGGCTGAAGAAATCAGTTCAAGCTGATTGTTCACAAGGTCTGCCCCTCCGTATGGAAGAATCTCTTTGGCCTGTAAAACACTCTTTCCGGCAACTGCTTCCTGGCCATGGGCGCCAATAACAAAGACCAATGAAAATAGCGGCAAGAAACAGGAAGTCTTGAAATTCATAAATTAAAGTGGATGATCAGACAAAAATAAAATGTCGCTATTTGTTTTTACATGAACCAAAATAGATTCTGTGTTATTAACCAAGGAAAAATTGAACTATTTTTATGTTTTAGGC
>JAGIAB010000432.1 GCA_017745135.1 Flavisolibacter sp. | reverse complement strand
CGCATGTGCTTTTAAAGAAGTAATACCCAACTGATGATAACGCTCCATCAACAGTTCGTGCATTTCCCAGAACTTTCCTTCCTGTCCTGCTCCAATGGCAGCTTCAGCAGCCTTGTGTGCCCTTTGGTGTATTTGTGTTAGAGGAAAATGGCGAAAAACCAATTTCAGTTTCCCGCTAAAGGTTTTCATAACCTCTTTCATTACATCGTTTAACTGCCTGGTTTCCGCAGATTCATAATCACCGAACACAGTTAACTCAACCGCTGCATCCGCATTGCCGGCAAACATGCTTTTGGATGGGATTACAGGCAGTACTTCTTTTTTATGCATAGAGAATTCCTTTTTATTTAATTGTAACCTTAATGATCACAGTTTCAAAAAATGCAATTTGATACTCCGGTATTGCAAATAGGATGCAAATATAGATTTAGTGCAGTATTCGGCAGTTTGCAGGCAGAATGCTGCCGCGTTGGCACAGCGCAACCGCTACTATTGGTCGTGTTTCAAACACAAGCCTTAACATTTTATAAATTGAAGGCTGAGCAAAGGAATGCAGAAGGTAGTAATTACAGCAACTTACTCATACAAATTATTATGGAAGCAATGGTCAAAAATTACATCATACACCCCCCGGTGACAAATGAGGTGAGCAATACCAGATGGCCAATCTTTTATTCCAAGCTTTCTCTTTACCAACCAATGATTAGCACTAGCCGCAGTGCTTTTTTTTGTAATAAATCTTAAAAGGAAATCAAAAAAACCGTGGAATTTTAAAGCAGGTTGCCGAATAATTAAATTACCACTTTCAACAGCTTGGCACTATTCATTGTATAAGTGAATAAGTTTTTGAACACTCCTCATTTTTCCCCTAACATTGCAAATTTTAGCAAACGATATTTAAGTGCCATGATCACCTGCTTCGATACCCTTATTGAATCTCTTTCCATTCATTATATCGGCAACGCTTCGAAAAACGAGCCCTGTATTTTTTCAAATGGGCCCCTGTCTTTACAGGATGAACAATTAGCTCCGCTGGCTCTTGAATTCTTTATTAAACCTTTTGAAAAACTGCAGGAAAGCTTTCAGTTTTTTCATACCGGTGAGCTTCGGCTTAACGAAGTTTATCACTATTCCAAAGAGATCTTCAGTGGGAATATGAATCCGCATGAAGCAAGCATTGGTATAGCCAAACACCTGTACCAGATTTCTACTCATCCTAATATTAAACCTGGTGAGCTTTACATTGCCCAACTCAAAAATATTTTGGTGCATGGAGTTGAAAGGGAAGCGATCGGCATCTTCAAATCCGAAATAAAAGAACCTTACCTGAAAATAGAGAATGACGGAAGCTCATTTAACCTGCATTATGAACTCAACGGCATCAACATCAAAAAGCTGGACAAGGGCTGTTTGATTTTTAATACCGAAGAAGAAAACGGCTACCAGGTGATGGTGATTGATGGCACCAATAAAAGCAGTGAAGCTCTTTACTGGGTAGATGCTTTTTTGCAACTGAAGGTGAGGAATGATGAATTTACACAAACAAGCAACCTTCTCACTGTGTATAAAAATTTCATTGCAGAAGGCGTAGACGAAAGCATTGAACTTACCCGCCCGGAAAAAATAGATCTGCTCAATCGTTCCATCAACTATTTTAAAGAAAAAGACCAATTCAACCTTAACGAATTTTCTAATGAGGTGATCGGTCATGAACATGGAGTGAAGCTGTTCATGCAATACAAATCGGATTATGAACAGCGGTATCAAACTGACATCGCTGATGAATTTTCAATTTCTTCAACAGCCGTAAAAAAACAGGCAAGAGTTTATAAATCGGTTTTAAAACTGGACCGCAATTTTCATATTTACATTCATGGCAGCAGTGAGCTGATTGAGAAGGGCGTGGATGAAAACGGAAGAAAGTTTTATAAAATTTACTACCAGGAAGAGTCCTGAGGACAACGCTTAGGTTCATGCGAATTGATTTATCTGGGAGTGTCAATTCTTCAATTGCTATTACATACAAGTTCATTGAATACGCTTAATAAAATTCATCAACTGAATTGGGTACGCCATTTGCTTGTTGGTTTAATGATTTAGTTTATTAATTGACGTTTATGAAAAATTGCCTTTTAACCAAAATCTCAAAAACTGTATTCATTCGTAAGTATCTGCTGCTATTGCTGTTAATTGGTATGGCAACATTCGCCTCAGCACAGCAAAGAAACGGCTACCTGGGTTTAGAAGCAGGTGTTTATATTGTTGAACCGTATGACCCCGGAGTGGGTGTACATTTCAGCGGTAACGCCGAAGTAGCCAATGATATGTTTCTCGGTGCTGAAATCGGCGTGGTAAAATTTCATCGCCTTGACAAACCTTACTTGCCCTTGCTTGCCCGTTTTTCAATGATGCCTGCTTTGCGGTCAGGCAAAGCAAGGCTGCTGGTTGTGCTGGCACCGGGCTATGGATTTTATGATGATTCTTACAGGCGTGGAGGCCTTTACTACAAATCAAAAGGCGGATTTGCATTTTACGGCGGTATGGGTGCCGCATTCAAAGGGAAGCGAAATGGATACCTCACGGTGACCATCGGCTACTCCACCTTCGGTTTTACCAACGCCGGTCATAAATCAAATATTGATGGCGTAGGCATCAGGTTTGGTGGCCTGTTCAGGTAAGAATTCAATCCTGTAATTAGAACATTGCTTTCTTACCATTTATAACAAATGGAATATTGGTATTATGAACTAATTTCGAATTATAGACCTGGAATTGCTCATCTTTATCTCAAACCAGCTTACTCCATGTTAGAAAAAATAAACTGGAGCGATGTACCTGCCGAAGAAGTAACATCTTCTATGACAAGAAAGATCATCACTGGAGAAAAACTGATGATTGCTAAAATGAAATTCAAAGATGGATTTCTAGTGCCCTTACATCACCATGTACATGAACAGATAACACAAGTAATATCCGGGCAAATTCGTTTTTGGTTTGGAGAGAACAAAGAACAGGTGATGGATTTGTTTGGGGTGATGTTGTGGTTATTCCATCCAATCTTCCTCACGAAGCATTGATGATCGGCGATGTCGAGGAAATTGATACC
>JAGIAB010000431.1 GCA_017745135.1 Flavisolibacter sp. | reverse complement strand
CCTTCAATTAAAGATGTTCTTAACGCGAATTGGTGCCAATGCAAAGGCAATTATCACCGGTGACTTAACACAGGTAGACTTACCACGGAACCAAAAAAGTGGGCTGGCAAAAGCAAGCCGTATTTTAAGGAACATTGATGGTATTGGATATATTGAACTGGATGAAGAAGATGTGGTACGTCATAAACTGGTGAAGGCTATTTTAAAAGCTTACGATAAAGAAGCACACCGCGAACAGGAAATTGAAGAGCAGGAGAAAAAAGAACGTAAAGAAAGACGTTATTACGACAGGGAAAGAGAATAAAACATAAGAATCGACAATACAGAATTGAAAGTGTCTCGTTACCGAGACACTTTTATTTTATCAATATGCCCATTTAAAACTCTTTCATCTCTTCGCCTTAGTTTTGCAGCAATGAAAAAATTCTTAGCAACTTTTTTACTCATACCGTTTTTTTACGCCTGTAACGATAATGAGCCTGTAGTAGTTTCGGATAAACCTGAAAATGACCTTGATGCTGCAAGAATATTCATAAAAGATGCATTGGACGGAAAATTTGAGAAAGCAAGGCAAATTATGCTGCGTGACTCCACCAATGATCAAACCATGGATGTGATTGAACGCAATTATGAACACATGCCCCAATCAGACAGAATAGGTTATCGCGACGCAAGCATCCAGATACATAATACAAGAGAAGTTAACGATAGTACCAGGATTGTAACCTATTCCAATTCTTACAAAAACACAAAAGACTCTCTTAAGCTTGTTCGTTTCAATGGCCAGTGGCTGGTCGATCTTAAGTTCACTTTTCAACAGCATACAGATGGGCATTAATATTTTACTGGTAGGCATTGGCGGAGGAATGGGAAGCATTCTTCGCTATTTTTTGCAACGTACACTGAATGTAAGTTTCCCCTATGGCACTTTATTGGTAAACATTGCGGGATGTTTATTAATTGGTTTGTTGTGGGGAATTTTTACCCGGCATATTGATGAACACAGGAGACTATTGCTGGTGACGGGCTTTTGCGGAGGCTTCACCACTTTTTCTACTTTTACCTACGAAGGTGTACAAATGTTAATGGAAAACCGCTGGATGGTTTTTCTACTTTATACTTTTTTGAGCGTAGTTGCTGGCTTAGCAGCTACTTATTTTGGATATAAACTTACAAGCTGATGAAGACAACTAATTTAACAAAGATCATTAACGTTTTACACCCCTGGCACGGCGTTTCATATGGTGATGAAACGCCGGCTGTTGTCAATGCAATGATTGAAATACCGGAAGGTTCACGTACCAAGTATGAAATTGATAAAGTAAGCGGATTGCTGAAATTGGATAGAGTCATCTACTCGTCTTTCCACTACCCGCTTAACTATGGATTTATTCCCCAAACATTAGGACATGATGGCGACCCATTGGATATTTTGGTCTTATGTTCCCAAACCATCCAGCCCATGTGCCTTGTTGAGGCAACCGTTATCGGCAATATGCAAATGATTGATTCGGGCGAAAAAGATGATAAAATAATTGCAGTAGCTACCAAAGATCCGTCTGTTAATCATTACACCTCCATTGATGAACTGCCCAGGCATTTTATTAGTGAGTTGAGAAATTATTTTGAGAACTATAAAATTTTAGAAAACAAACAGGTAAGGATTGAAGATTTTCAAACAAAGGAAATAGCCTTCGAAATCATCAACGAAGCCATCGAATTATACAGGCAGAAATTCGGATAAGTGAGAATTAAAAACAAACCACATAAAATGACAATTCAAATTATTCTGCTGCTGGTCATTATTGGATTGGCAGCAGGCATATTGAGTGGTTTAGTAGGCGTGGGCGGAGGCATTATTGTTGTTCCTGCCCTTGTATTCTTCCTGAGTTTTTCGCAACAGCAGGCGCAGGGAACCTCATTGGGACTTCTGTTGTTACCTGTTGGTATTCTTGCCGTATTTAATTATTATAGACAGGGACAGATTGATTTCAGGGTAATTGGCATTATGGCCGTGGCCTTTGTTATTGGAGGATGGCTTGGAAGCAAATGGGCTCTTTCGCTTTCGGAAATAACGGTCAAAAGGATTTTTGCAGTGATCCTTTTTTATTCTGCTTTTAAAATGATGGGATGGGATGCTGCTGTTTACAGGGCTATTAAAAATATCTTTTCATAGAATGTAACTGGTGCGTCCTCTCACCTGTTTCTTTATTTACAATTCCTTTTTCATCAATTGTATCTATTCTTACTTTTCCTGATGCATGAACAATTTGATGGCCCTCTAAAATAATTCCCACATGAATTACTCTACCTTTTTCATTATGAAAAAAGGCAAGATCTCCCAATTTAGTTTCTTCAAGCGTTTCCACTAGCGATCCTTGTTCCGCTTGCAGATAGGCATCCCGCAAGAGTCTTATTCCAAATAGTTTAAAAACCTGTTGCACAAAACCACTGCAGTCAATTCCGTACATGGATTTTCCTCCCCATAAATAAGGAGTGTCCAGGAATAGATTTATTATGTAGTCGAGATTGTTCTTGTTGAAGGGTTTTTGCTCCGCATTCCAGATTACATCTCCTGAAACATTATATCTCACCTGCGTGTTCCCAAATTGCAAATATTCCGGCTCAATTTGATAGACAGGGACCGCAAAAGGCAGGTTTATTGGTCGATGGTTCAGAAACACTTTTTCATAATGAACACCAATGTATTGATTTGTTGAAAAAAATTGCTCTTCTATTACTCTGGTCAATTGATTTGCTTGCACCCATCCTTCATAATCATCATACAAACATTTCACCTTCAAAAATTGATCTTGTTCTTCCAGTATCTCAGCATATTCTCCAAACAACAACTGGCTTACCATTTCACTTCGGTGAGATGGTTCTTTTCGCATTGGAACTACCGAAAGAAGATTTATTGCCGTATTCATCAGTTTTTTTTCAGAATGGTTTATGCAAATTTGCAGCGTTTGAATCATATACGTGAATGGTCAATCGTGAATCGTGAATAATAAATTCACTAAATCACAATCTATCGAAAGAGTGTAAAATTGAAAACCCTCCAAACTGACCATTCACGTATATGATTCAAACGCTGCAAATTTGCATAAACCATTCTG
>JAGIAB010000430.1 GCA_017745135.1 Flavisolibacter sp. | reverse complement strand
CACTTTATAGGGAAGTTCCAATTGCTCCCAGGCAACAAGGTGTCCCTTTTCTGCCCAACTCGTAGCATTGGACAACTTAAATGAAATATTCAGGAAGTACTCGCTTTGCTTTTTTAGAGTTGGTTTTGTAAAAGGAATAACCATCTCTTTTTCCACTCCCGGATTCAAATCAATTTTCCCAATTACACCTCTTTGAATTTGTTTTCCATTCTCCAGCAGTTCCCATTCTGCATTTAAAATATTAAGGTTGGAAAACTCATAGCGGTTCAAAATTTTTATTTTGCCTGAAGCCAAATCACTGAGTGTGATCTTCACTGGTTGAATGATGTATTTCAATTCGAACAGTTCCGGTTGCGGCGTTCTATCCGCATTGACAATACCATCAAAGCCTACGTATGCTTCTGACCGCGGATCATTTAAATCACCACTGTTAGCAATAAACGTATTACCATTCTTATCCTTTTTTAAAAAGCCCTGGTCAACCCAATCCCAAACAAATCCTCCTTGCGCCCTGGGCAAAGCATATGATGGCTCCCAATATTCTTTCAAATTACCAAGACTGTTGCCCATGCCATGTGCATACTCACACATAATCACCGGACGGTTATCGTTCCTGGCATCGGCGGCATATCCTTCAACTGTTGGATACATAGGACCAATAATATCTATGGAAGCATCTCTTCCTGCAGGATTGTAATGTACCGGCCGTGTAGGATCATTCTTGTGAATCCATTCAGACATCTTTACATGGTTTTGCCCGAAACCTGTTTCATTACCAAGCGACCAGTAAATTATGGATGCGTGGTTTTTATAAGGTTCGACATTTCCGGCATTGCGATCCAGGAAAGCACCGAGCCATGAAGAGTCTCTTGCAAAACGGCTCCAGTATTGATGCGACTCGATATTGGCTTCGGCACAGAGATAAATTCCATATTCATCGCACAACTGGTACCATAAAGGTGTGTTGGTGTAATGTGATGTTCGCACTGCATTGATATTATGCTGCTTCATCAGTTTAATATCCTGCACCATCGATTCTCTTGTAACATATCTTCCTGAAACCGGGTCATGCTCATGACGGTTTACACCACGAATAAGAATGCGTTTACCATTTACTTTAAGAACACCATCCTTCCACTCTACTTCACGGAAACCAACCTGTGAAGAGAGATATTCCACCGCCGCACCTTTACTATTTTTTAATGCAATGGACAGTTTGTATAGATTGGGAGTTTCAGCTGTCCATTTCAGTGGGTTCTTTATTTTTTTGGAGAATTTGATTCTGTTTTCTTCTAATTCGTTTGCCTTGATTGAAGCTGTTGTTTCTTTAAAAACAATCTTACCTGATTGATCAAATAGAGTTAATTCAGCGCTATATGACTCCTGATTATTTGTGGCGCTGTGATTTTTTAATTTGATGGAAAGATTGAAGTCAGCATCCACATAGTTGTTATCAAGATCGGTGACAATTGTATAATCATTAACTAGAACCTTTGGCGTTGAATACAGATACACATCTCTGAAGATCCCACTCAATCGCCAGAAATCCTGGTCTTCCAAATAGCTGCCATCGCTAAACCGGTATACTTGTACTGCTAAAACATTTTCACCCGGTTTCAGGTAAGAAGTGACATCAAATTCTGCAGGGCAATAACTGTTTTCACTAAAGCCAACTTTCTTTCCATTGATCCATAAATAAAAAGCAGATTCAACGCCATCGAAATTCAGGAACACTTGTCGGCCATTCCAATTGGAAGGCACCGTAAACGTAGTGCGGTAGGAAGCAACGGGATTGAAATCAGATCCTACTTTCGGAGGATTTCTTGAATCAAAAGGATGAACAACATTTACAAAAATAAACTCACCGAAACCTGCAGCCTCAAGACTGTAAGGCACTTTCACATCTTTCCATCCGGCAATAGAATATTCCGGTTTATAAAAATCAGCCGGAGCATCAGACGGTTTGTTTACATAATTTATTTTCCAGGTACCGTTCAGCGATTTATAAAAACCTGATTTGGTATAGTCCATCCCTAATGAGCTTTTCAAATCAACATAAGGGACCACATTTACATGGTAATACTGTTTGTTGATACCGAAGACTTTTTGGTTTTCCCAATCGTTTAAGTCGTTACCCGAAGGGGCTTGTGCATTCAATCTGCAAGCAGCAATTAAAATGCAGAGAAAGAAAAACAGGTTCTTCATCATGATTAAATATTCAGCAACGTATACTGTAATTGTTTTTATACGATTTTTAAATATAGCCTGCCGCTTTTATCAAAAAAAGCAAGGTATTTGATTTTATCCCTTTACTGCTGGTAAGACAGTTAAAGGAGGTTAAATTGATTTTTTACGTCTGCCTAGAGAATAGTAAGTTTTGACATTTTCAAATCCTTTGTGGCAGAACTATTACCATACCATATCTCATATTCACCAGGCGTTACTTTTACCTGCAATGATTTCTCATCATAAAATTCAAACGCATTGTAAGGAAGTGTAATAGTTGCCAGGTTGGTTTTACCTGCAGGCACTTCTATCCTTTGAAAACCACGTAATGTTTTCGTTGGTCCATCCTTATCGGCCACTTTACGAACATACACCTGCACCACTTCCGTTCCATTGCGCTTTCCTGTATTTGAAACAGGAATACTCAGCTTCACACTTTCTCCATTTCTGATTTGTGCACTGCTGCTATTTGCATTACCAATAGAAAAGGTTGTATAACTCAATCCATATCCAAATTGAAACAACGGCGCTTCGGTCATGTAACGATACGTTCTTCCTTTCATGGTGTAATCTTCAAAGCCCGGAAACTGTGTTGTGTCTTTATAAAAAGTGATGGGAAGTTTTCCTGAAGGATTATAATCACCAAACAAAACATCAGCAACCGCTTGTCCGCCACTTTCACCAGCGTACCAGGCTTGCAATATGGCATCGCAGCTTTCGGTTTCAGGAACCAAACCAATTGCAGATCCGGAGCAATTGACAAACACCACTTTTTTACCCGCTGCTTTCAATGCTTTCAAACAATTGCGCTGTACTTCGGGTAATTGAATATCTGTTCTGTCACCACCTTTGAAACCAGGATAGGAAACAGGCATTTCTTCACCTTCCAGCAATGTTGATAAACCGCCAGCATATATCCTGTCTC
>JAGIAB010000042.1:10730-13650 GCA_017745135.1 Flavisolibacter sp. | reverse complement strand
CAACCACAATCATTTACTTCATTTGGATTTTTACCTTTCCAGATCAATCCGCACTATATAAACCAAACTACAGAGGGTTTTAACGGGGAAACCCGTGACCAAAGGCTGGAAGAATTTGTAACCCTGAATCCGGATGTTCCTGTGATTGGTTTGCCGGAGGGAACTGCTTTATGGCTGGAAGGCACTGGCCTGCACTTTATAGGTGAAGATGGAGTGTTATTTCAAAGCGATGCAAATAAACGTCCGCAAAAAACGACAATTATTAACGGACAAGATTTATCTGCTTTGTTATTTATATCTGATAAGGTGGGCAATAAGTCTAAGATCTATAAAAAACTAGATTAACGTTTTCCCGGTTCTGAAACATGTTCCTTTAAAAAGGGCTACCTGTTCATTTTTTTGATTGCTGACAGTAATTAAATAAACTCCTGTGCTTCTTCCATTGTGAACTTCTTTTGCTTCGGCGGTTAAAACATCTCCAACATTTACAGCTTTTGTAAAGGTGATGGTAACATCAAGCGCCACCGATAAATTGTTGCGATTATTACAGGCAAACGCAAAGGCACTATCGGCTAAAGAGAAAGGTAGTCCGCCATGTACAATCCCAAAGCCATTGACCATTTCTTTGCGAATGGTCATTTGAATTTTGCTGTAGCCTTCTTTGATCTCTAAAACTTCAATTCCCATCCATTGGCTGAAAGCATCATGGTCTGTCATATGACTGACAACATTAATTGCTAATTGATCTTTTTCCTGTTGATTCATTCGCCTTTGAAGTTAGGTTTACGTTTTTCCAAAAATGCACGGACACCTTCCCCGTAATCCTCTGTTCTGCCTGCACGTTCCTGGAACAATTCTTCATCGTGCAGTTGCTCATTATAATCATTGATCAAAGAATTGTTCAGAATTTGCTTGGTAAGCGCTAATCCCTTGGTGGGCATTTGTGATAGTGTGATTGCCATATTCATCGCTTCCTGTTGGAACACATCATCCGGAAAAACTTTGTAGATCATTCCCATTCGCTCAGCTTCTTCTGCTGAAATTTTTTCACCAAGCATCATTAGTGCAGAAGCTTTTTGCCAGCCAATCAGTCGCGGAAGAATATAACTGCCTCCACTATCGGGAATCAACCCGATTTTCGAAAACGCTTGTAAGAAAGAAGCGGATTGTGTTGCCACAACCACATCGCAGCACAAAGCAATATTAGCACCGGCACCGGCAGCTACTCCATTAACAGCAGCTACAACAGGCTTTTCTAACTTTCGTATTTGACGAACGATGGGATTGTAATGTTCACTCAGAATCTTTGTAATATCCGGCCCATTCGGATCAACCACTTCTTCCAGATCTTGTCCCGAAGAAAATGCTTTGCCCGTGCCTGTTATATACACACAGCGAATTTCTTTGCTTTTGCATTCGTCTAATTTTTCCTGCAGTAACAAAGCCATTTCTCTATTGAATGCATTGTATTTATCAGGGCGATTAAGCGTAATGAAAGCAATGGCGTCTCTTGTTTCGAAAAGTATAGAGGGCATGAAAAAATTTTTCAGATACCAAATCTAATGAATCGCTTAATGGCATTTAAAATGATCAAAGGCTTCCTTGCAATCCAGGCACCGGTACATGGATTTGCAGGCAGTAGAACCAAATTGACTGATTAATTCTGTGTGGTAGGAATCGCATCTCGGGCACTGAACGGCTTCTTGTTGAAACATTTCAGAAGTACAGAATTGTTGTTTGGGATTAGGAGGGGCAATGCCGAAAGCTTTTAGTTTTTTCTTTCCTTCCTCGGTCATCCAATCTGTGGTCCATGCAGGGGAAAGTTGTTGCTGGATGGAAATGTTGCGATAACCTTTTTCAATTAGTTTCAGGCGTATGTCCATATTGATGACATCGAGGGCAGGGCAGCCGGAATAGGTGGGTGTGATGGTCAACCTCACCCCCGGCCCCTCTCCATCGGAGATGGAGAGGGGAGGAATTATCTTCACCTCCCTTACGATGCCAAGATCAACTATGGAAAGAACAGGTACTTCCGGATCTTTCACTTCTTCGAGAATGTTCCAAATAATTTTTTCGTCAAATGTTATAGTCTTTTTCATAAACTGCGGATACGAACCTTATCTTCATCAATAACTGTAAAACTATATTTAAGCGCTGCTCTGTGCCTGTTTATAAGTCTTAAAACCAATAAGCAGTTTGAAAGTAAATTCAGTTTTTCTACACGAATTAGAACCACAGGGAATGCATTTTATATCGAATAACTAATTCTCCGAAATCTTTATCCTTAGTTATTAAAACAGCTTTTTCCAAAATTTCTACATCCGTGGCACCTTTCATTTCTTCTGCAGCATAAATAACAGTATAACCTTCGTTCCTTAATAGCTCAACCATTGGAGCATCTAACCCCTCATCGGCAAAAAAGATCATGCAGTGGTTGTATAGATTTTCTCATTCTTCAAAACAGAAGAGGCGTATTGCAGTGCTGCATAAATATCAGCTTCATTAAGATTAGGATGAGCCTTGAGCACTTCTGGAATATTATAGCCAGCAGCTAACTCGTCAAGTGTAGATTCAATAGTAATTCGTGTGCCTTTAATAACAGGTTTGCCAAATATTATTGAGGAATTGATTTCAACACGGTTGTGTAAATTTTCCATAGTTCTAATTTACTTAAATATTACCAGATGCAATTTGGATAGGTTTTTTGCAGGTACTGCATTTCGGTAAGCAGGTAACCCAAATGTTCTGTGTGTTTGCCTTCTTTTCCGCCGGACTGCATCCACCTCGCCCCCGGCTCTTCTCCACCAGAGGTGTAGAGGGGAGGAATGGTTGCTTCCTCAAAAACGGTTTCAATTTTTTTGAGCCAATCATCTTTCAAAGAAAAAACATCAAATAGTTCATACGGTGCCGGTTGAAACAT
>JAGIAB010000042.1:1210-10720 GCA_017745135.1 Flavisolibacter sp. | reverse complement strand
CACTGATCAGCCAAAGCATTTTTAATTCTTTGATTGCTTTCTTCTGTGCCATCTCCAAGACGAATCACCCATTCGCTGCTCCAGCGAAGATGGTATTTCACTTCTTTGATTGATTTTTCTGCAATGGCTGCTAATTGTCCGTCGCTATTATTTTGTAATTGTTGGTATAAATAAAATTGAAACGCTGAAAAAAAGAATTGACGTAAAACTGTTTGCGCCCAATCGCCTTTGGGTAATTCAGTGAGGAGAAGATTTAAGTATTGGTGTTCATCTCTTAAAAAAGCAAGATCATCTTCCTGTAATTCTCTATTGTATGATTTCCATAGCCTGGGAATGTATTTGTCAACTGCTTTTTTCTCTTCGTCCTTGAAATTGTTATAAAGCGTTGCTGCATACTGATAAAAATTTCTTGCCTGCCCTAAAAGATCTAAAGAAATATTAGTGATGGCGATGTCTTGTTCCAGTACGGGGCCATGCCCCGTCCACTCTGCATTCCTTTGTGCAAGGATCAATGTATTGTCGGCGAGATGCAATGTGTATATAAAAAGTTTATTTGTTTGCACTGAAGGTTCTTTATCGTGGTAATCTTTTATTAATCCGTTAATCCGCGGTTACATCTGTTTCACTTCATCAGGAAGATCATAAAAAGTAGGATGACGGTAGACTTTATCATTAGCAGGTTCATAAAAACTTTCCGCATCATCAGGGTTAGAAGCATGAATGTATTTACTTTCAACCACCCAAATGCTTACGCCTTCCTGCCTGCGTGTATAAACATCCCTTGCATTTTCAATGGCCATTTGAGCATCGGCAGCATGCAATGAACCAACATGTTTATGATCTAATCCCTGTTTGCTGCGAATAAAAACTTCCCAGAGAGGCCATTCGGCCCCCTCCCGACCTCCCCCGGTGGGTGAGGCCATCTTTGCACTTGCCCAGCTTTTCGAAGATTCATTATTGCCGGCAGCTTGTTCTTTATCGCCGTAATCACCATAGTAGTATTTGATTATTGAATTATTCATTATTAATTATTGGTTTAGCTTTCGCGGTTTTAAGATATTTTATATAACCGTTGATTTCCTTTAGGCATTGCTTGTAGCTCTTGTTGAACTTTTCCAGTATTAATTTATCAAGATAACCTTCGTCATATCCGGTTATCAAATGTTCCATCGTTTCTGACAAAGATCCTCTGCTTTGTCTGCAGAACTGAATGTTTTCCTGATAATGAAATCTTCCAAATCCTTCAGCAATATTTGCCGTGATAGAACGTGCAGCGTCTAACAATTGAGCAGTCAACGAAAATCTTTCTTCTTTTGGAAAGGTTCTGGCGAGTAGAGACACTTCTTTCCTGAAATTCCTGCATGTTTTATATACAGGCAATTCATAAAAATGTTTGAAGACCGCCAATAATCAATAATTATTAATTAATAATCAGGCCGCAACTTGCCTATGCCTGGCCGCTCTTCTCTCCGAATGTACCTTTGCCGCTTCCCTCACCCACGCACCGTCTTCCCAGGCCTTTTTTCTTGCATCCAAACGTTGTTTATTGCAAGGCCCATTGCCACTGACCACATTCCAAAACTCTTCCCAGTTGATCTTTCCAAAATCATAATGCTGGCGTTCTTCATTCCATTTTAGGTCAGGATCGGGAAGCATCATGTTTAAAAGTTTCACTTGTTCTGCACACATATCAACAAAGCGTTGCCGTAATTCATCATTGCTGAAACGTTTGATCTTCCACTTCATGCTTTGCTCTGTATGCTGGCTCTCGCTATCGTGCGGACCAAACATCATAATACTTGGCCACCACCACCGGTTGATGGCATCCTGCACCATAGCTCTTTGTTCTTCGCTTCCCTTACTCAATACTAATAAAGATTCAAAGCCCTGGCGCTGGTGAAAACTTTCTTCTTTGCAGATGCGTATCATAGCACGGCTGTAAGGTCCGTACGACGCACGGCACAACGGCACCTGGTTCATGATAGCAGCGCCATCAACCAACCAGCCAATAGCCCCCATGTCGGCCCACGTGAGTGTAGGATAATTAAAAATGGAAGAATATTTTGCTTTGCCGCTATGCAACTGTTCAATCATTTCATCTCTTGAAATGCCTAAGGTTTCTGCGGCGCTGTACAGGTACAATCCATGCCCCGCTTCGTCCTGAACTTTTGCAATTAAAATTTGCTTGCGTTTGAGCGAAGGTGCCCTGCTGATCCAGTTGCCTTCAGGCAACATGCCAACAATTTCGCTGTGTGCATGCTGGGAGATTTGCCTGATCAGGGTTTGGCGGTATTTTTCAGGCATCCAGTCTTTGGGCTCGATACGAACTTCGTTATCGATTTTTTCCTGGAATATTTTTTCTTGTTGTTCCATGGCAATCGTTATTACAAATTTACGTCCGAACCTCCATTTGGGTAGGTTTGAGGGATTATCGCGAGGTTAAAACTTGCGTCCCACCAAATGGATTACCTGGCATCGAAATCAACCACAATCCGTTCTGTTTGCGGATGTGACTGACAGGTGAGAATATAGCCTTTGGCAACTTCTTCGGGTTCTAATCCCCAATTTACGTCCATGCTTACTTTGCCTTCCACAAGTTTTGCTTTACAGGTAGTGCACACACCGCCTTTGCATGCATACGGCAGATCGGCGCCCTGTTTTAGTGCAGCATCCAAAACGCTTTCACCTTCATAATCCAGGTCAAAGTCAAATAGGATCCCGTCCAGCTTTACACTTACTTTGGCTTTAGGTCCTTCAATGATTTCTGCTTTCTGACTTCTGACCTCTGACTTCTTCTCTCCGGGAACAGTAAACAACTCGAAATGAATTTTATCATTCGCCACTCCTCTTCCTTCCAGGTAACCTTTAATGCAAAAGATCATTTCTTCAGGCCCGCAGATAAAAAAATCATCACAGGTTTTTATGTCAATCAATTTGCGGAACAACAATTCCAGTTTGTCAACATCAATTCTTCCATTGTTGATTTCTACATCGGTTGTTTCCCTGCTTAAAATATGGTAAATGCGAAAGCGGTCAATAAATTTATCTTTCAGAGCTTCCAGCTCTTCTTTAAAGATGATGGAATTTTTTGTTCGGTTGCCGTATACTAAAGTAAAGGTGCTTTTGGGTTCGGTAACTAAAGTTGTTTTAATAATGGAAAGAATAGGCGTAATGCCGCTGCCTGCAGCAAATGCTATATAGTTTTTCTTTTGCGATGGATTGAGTTCTGTATAGAATTTGCCGGTAGGAGGAAGCACATCCAGGTAATCTCCTGCTTTCAGTTCTTCATTTACCCAGGTAGAGAAGATGCCACCTTCTGCTTTTTTTACTGCTACTTTTAATTGATTGTCGAATGGACTTGTGCAAATGGAATAATTGCGCCTGAGTTCTTCGCCGTTTAAAGTCTTTTTTATAGTAAGGGTCTGGCCTTGTTTAAATTGAAAGACTTCTTTCAATTCTTCGGGCACGTCAAATTCGATGGAAACACAATCTTCTGTTTCTTTTTCAACTTTCTTAACTCTCAATGAATGAAAATGAATCATGGCAAGCAAAGATCAAAGTTATTTATGCGAGAAACTCAAATGTATTTAAGATTGCACGATTAGTATTATTTTAGGTCAGTCACAACTAACTATGTTTACGAGAAAAGTCGGTGCAGTTATAATCTTGCAAAAATTTTTTTTCTCCTCGTTTTTTTCGTTCCTTCTGCCTGAAGTATTTGCGCAAGGGGCAGAAATGCTTCATTTTAAAAAAATAGAAGGATTATCTCAAAGCACAGGCTATTCCATTACAAAAGATCAGCAAGGGTTTTTATGGATTGCTACCGGCAACGGCCTTAACCGCTACGATGGTATAGAAATGAAAGTGTACAAACCTTCGCTTGAGCCGGAAAAAGGTCAAATGCATGGCCGGGTGATCCGGTCGCGGTTACTGGAAGATGAGAAGGGACAAATATGGTTTTCAACAGACCTGACAGTACATGAGTTTACTAAGCAAAATGAAACCTTTGCCACGCACCATCTTATAGCCAGCAATAAACAAAATGAGGCTGGAACCTTTGCCAATCCTGTTATAAAACTTGGCGATCATATATGGCTGGCAAACGCTACCGATGGTGTTTTTGATCTGGATACAAGAACAAAAAAAATCATTTTTTATCCCTTAACAGAGAGGGATGAAAAGGGCAACCTGATACAGCTCATGTATCATGGCATCTATGATGACAATTCAAAGCTTTGGTTTGCCACTAATAAGGGTTTATTAAGCTTTGATCTTGCTACAAAAAAATGGAAACGTTTTTTGGAAGGACGACCGTTCTATTCAATTTCCTATTCAAAGGATACGATTTATGCCAGCGAAGGCAAAGCGTTAATATGGTTTCATAAAACAACATTTCATTATGGCAATAATGTTTTTGTTGATAATACTGAATTTTCAAGAGGTCTCATTCGTTGTTTGTATACCGATGTAAAACAAAATACCTGGGTGGGAGATGAAAATGGAAATGTCTACTGCAAAGCCGCAGGGTACACGATTTTCAGATGGGTGGGAAATATCAATGGGAATATAAAGCCTAAAAGCCATTACCCGGTTTATTGTTTTTATGCTGATGATAATACGCTTTGGGCAGGTGCCTATACACTTGGACTTTTAAAAGCCGAACTTGATCAGCAGCAGTTTAAATCATACCCGCAGGAAGGAAGTAATGCAAACGAAATCTTTGTCAATAGTATTTATGAAACTTCACCGGATGAAATTTTAATAGGCAGCTTTGAAAATGGCATCATTGCTTTAAATAAAAGAAACAATACAGCAACCGAGTTAAAATTGCCTTACGAAAAAAGGGAATTAGCCTACAGTAAATCGGTTCCTCTTATTCAGGCAGATAGCCTGGGCAATGTATGGACGAGTAAGTCGGGCTATTTATTTGTAAAAGAAAAAGGAAGCAAAAACTTTTTGCCACTTAAATTTCCGGTTCTTTCCAATGCCCTGCAGGTGCCGCAAATGTGGAGCATGGCCGAATACAAAAACACTTTACTGGTAGGTACTACAATTGGTTTGTACCAGGTATGGAAAAATAATGGCAGCTATCAAATAAAATACCTTTCACGTTTTGGCCAGGACAGGGTTTTTAATATCTGGATTGCTCCCGCTGATGAAATATGGATAGCCTACGAATCCGGCGGAATTATTGTTTATAAAACTATAGAGCAGCCCGTTAAAACAAAACATTTATTCCCGGGCACTAACGTTCGTGCTATTTCTTTTGATAAAGAACATGAGCTGAATTGGATTGCCTCATCCAGCGGGTTGATAGCCTACCATCCACGCAGCGGACTTTATAAAAATTTTACCGAAAACGACGGCCTTTTAAATTCATACGTTTATGGTGTGCTGCAGGATAAAAATCAATTGTGGCTTAGTACTTCCTACGGGCTTTCTAAAGCTTTTGTTGTCTTTAGTGATAATTCTCCTTTGCCCACTTTGCAGTTTACCAATTTTACTACAGGCGACGGTTTGCCAGATAATGTATTTACTGCACGGGCTTTTCATAAAGGCGCCAGCGGTACATTTTATTTTGGCACTACCAGGGCAGTAACCTGGTTCAGGCCTGTTGAAATAAGATCAACGTCGAAACCTCCTTCCATCAGGATAATTGATCTTCTTGTAAATGATAAGCGACCGGATAGCCTGTTGTCGCCGGAGTATATTGATAAATTATTTCTTGCTTACAAACAAAACAGCCTGTTCTTTCGCTTTCGGGGAATTGATTTTAATAATCCACAAAAAATTACTTATGCGTATAAGCTGGAGGGTTGGGATAAAGATTGGATATACAGCAAACATTTGAATGAAGTACGCTACAGCAACCTGCCGCATGGGAGGTATGTTTTCAAAATTAAAGCGGCAAACGGTGCGGGCAGTTGGATTGATCATCCTTATACTATTGACATAATTATTCAGCCACCGTTTTGGAGAACATGGTGGTTTTATGTATTGGCGGGTGTGGCTGTTTTATATGCAGCAATAACTATTACTAAGGCAGTATCGCAACGAAAGCTGCGTAAACAATTGCGTGAATTGGAAAAGCAGGCTGCTATTGAAGCAGAACGTTATCGCATCAGCAGGGACATGCATGATGAAATTGGAAGTGGGTTAACGCAAATTGCTTTGATGAGTGAGCTTATAGAAACACAGAAAAAAGCAGATGAAGAATTGAAAAAAGATGTGGGTACTATTTCTTCCTCCGCAAGAAAACTGGTAGGAAATATGAGTGAAATTATCTGGGCCTTAAATCCGCGGAACGATAGTTTGGAAAACTTGCTTGCTTATTTAAGGGAACAGACACTGGCTTATTTTGAACCGTTCAATATTCGGTATGTCATTCAGTTTCCTGATGAAGTTCCCTTTGTGAAATTGTCTAACGAGCAAAGGCGGAACTTATTTCTTGTGGCCAAGGAAGCCTTGAATAATGCATTGAAACATTCCGGTGCAGATGAGATCTGTTTGAGCATGGAGTATAAGAACAATGCCATTCATTTTTATATCAGTGACAACGGCAAAGGCATTGGTGAGAACAAAGTAAAAACTGCATCGAATGGATTGCGCAATATGAGAAAACGAATGGCTGATATTGGTGGCATTTTTGACCTCGATTCTGGTGCGTCCGGCTGTCTTATTCATTTTTCGTTACAGGCGGCACCCTCAACAAAGGAAGGCAGTACTACTTTTTTCACATCATTCAAAAAACAACCATAGTCTACATTTGAGTATAAATGACTTCCATAATTATTATAGAGGACGATGAAAAGATCCGTAATTATCTTACGGCATTAATTGCAGGTTCGGGTGAGTTTGATCTGGCGGCAAGTTTTTCAAATGCAGAAGATGCCATTGCTTTTTTTAGCAATGGACTCGCCGATAGTATTGAACTTGTGCTTACTGATATACAATTACCCGGCAAAACAGGTATCGATTTTATCGCCTGGTTAAAACCTTTGCGTCCCGAAATTCAATTTATGGTGTTGAGTGTTTATGATGATGCAGACAATGTTTTTAAAGCGCTGAAAGCAGGAGCATCCGGTTATATCTTAAAAAACACTCCTTCAGCTAAGTTGGTTGAAGCCTTGCAGGACCTGAAAAAAGGAGGAAGCCCCATGAGCAGCCAAATTGCAAGAATGGTGGTATCAGCTTTTCAGTTAGATGTATATATTGATCCACAGGAAAAACTTTCCCTCCGCGAAAAAGAAGTGTTGGAATGGCTCTCAAAAGGATATAGCTATAAAGAGATCGCCGAAAAATTATTTATCTCCATCGAAACCGTAAGAACACACATCCGTAATATTTATGACAAGCTTCATGCCTGCAACCGCAAAGAGGCTTTAAGAAAAGCAGGCTTTCGTTAATACTACTTTTTTCACATTTTTGTTATTGGGCTCCCCGGATATTTTTGTCCCAATCAAAATTCACACCCCATGCTACGTTTAAAATTTTTTTCCGTTCTTTTACCCTTGCTTTTTGTTGCTGTAGTATCCTGTAAAAAAGACAGTAACGATAAATCATCCTACCAGTGCGCTACCTGCACCAAAGCCCCTGAAGCCACCGCTGTCAACAATGCCAGTACCAAAGGCATTTACAAAGGCGTTGTGATTGGATCATCGGGCACCATTAAATTTGATATTGCCAATAATGGAAACACCATTACAGCCGTTATGGTGATTGACGGCACCACCGTAAATCTGACATCGAATGTAACCTGGACAAATGGCCAGGCTTATGTAGCTCCCTTTACCGGCACCTTGAACGGGCAGACCGTTACCATTAATTTTTCTGTTGGATTGAGCGGATCCAATCCTACTATTACCTCGGCCAATATTCCGGGACATCCCAACGCAGTGGTTACTGTGGTTAAAGAAACTTCCACTTCATTGATCGAGTGTTTCGAGGGCACCTATAAAACTTCTAAGTCCAAAACAGGAACCTTTAATATTTTGCTTTCCCGCAGCTTAGGTTTATGGGGCGGTGTAGCCCGAGAGGACGGTTCAAGAGATGTGGATGATGTATCGGGTACTATTGACGCAGCCGGAACGATAAAGGATGATAATGGCAGAACCATGGGCACTTTGTCGGGAGACAATATTTCCGGCTCCTTCACCGATAGCAACAACACAAAAATTACCATTTCAGGTAAACGCACATTGTAATAATTTTTAAGAACCAAACTAACTGTAATCCTACAGAGACAGTAAAGCCAATAAGTTCAGAATTTTTATTGCCCTCCCAATAGCGAAACAAGGGGCAAGGAAAATATATTTTGGAAAGGAAACCGCGATAGATATACTTTTCGCTACTACTTTTTTCACATTTTCTTCTTCGCATTGGTCGCTTAACTTGTTCCCAAATAAACAACTGCTATGAAACAAATTCTCGCAATTTTTTTAGTTGCCGGCGTTATGCTGGGCTGTAATAAATCAGAAAGCAATGATGACAAGAAAAACAACGGCTCCTGCGCACCTAATACCAATGTTTGCTTCTCTTTAAATGGAAGTACGGTAGCATTCAGTGCAGCCTGGGTGGATCTTCTTGGAAGTAAAGTGGCAATAAAGGCAAGTAATTCATCTGTTGATTTCAACATGGACATCGGGACAAAGCTGGAAGTAAAAACGTACACAATTGACAATGGTTCGCTTTGGTCGGGGAACGCAAGAATAAGTTTTACGAATAAAGCAACCAGTAAATCCTACACGGCCATCAGTGGAACATTAAGCATTACCAATGTTCAAAACAGTAAACTCACAGGAACCTTTTCGGGAGTGTTTAAAGATAACAGCACCAATACCAATGTGAATTTTACTGATGGAAAAATTTCAGCAGTAGGACAGTAAATTTTTCCTGGAGATGATTACTGTTTGTTTTTGATCAACACAGCAAACAACAATCACATTACCGTCTCTTTTTGCACAACATAAAAAAATATATATGCGTGTTCTTCTTTTAGTTCTCGTATTAACGACTTCTTACCTTGCTTCAGCCCAGGCCGAATTTGCTGTGCTTTGGCAGGCCGACCACGGATTCAAACCTTCTGTTTACAGATCATGGGATGATGATGCTAAATTTTTCTTTGCTGCAAGCGATGATAAAGCCAGCATGATCGATGCCGGCGGAAAGGCTCTTTGGAAGGCAGGAGCAGATAAATATGGGTTGAAAGAGTTTAGTGCCGTTACCTGGTTTCGTCAGCCCAACATTATACGCCTGGTACAGCCCGAATCGAAAAAGCAATCTGGCATAAGCGTTTTTGTTGATGGCAATACCGGCAATGAATTATGGCGCAGCGATAAAATAACCTGGATCGGCTTTGATGGCGCCACTATACAGGAAAGTTATCTGGCCGACCTGAATGCTACATTAGTACTTCACGGGCAAAAAATAGTCCTGGTTAATCTGAGCACAGGAAAATCTCTTTGGGAAATCAACGACTATGTCAGCCGGAAAATAAAAACTTTCGAATGT
>JAGIAB010000042.1:0-1200 GCA_017745135.1 Flavisolibacter sp. | reverse complement strand
GAATGAATATTTTGGAAGTTGTGGTTGACCAGAAAGAAAGAAGTTATTTCAATCTTACCACAGGCGAACCGGTTTCAAAAATTACTTCAAGTTTTTATAAACAGCAGCGCAGTTCAATAAACAGCATCATTGTAACCGACGAAGACATGCACGTTCGTTTGGATTATAAAAAACGTTTGTTGCGCAACCAGGGCGGCGCTAAAACACCAATGACGCTTACCGCAAAACGTTTCAGCACCGGAGAGGTATTATGGGCGAGCGAATTCGATGCGAATCTTGTTACCACCGTAGCTTCCAAAAAGGATATGCTTAACTTTTTTGTGAAGAATGACCACGTGTTCGTTGTATATGAAGGCATTTCTGTATTCGATCTGAAAAGCGGCAAGTTGCTTTGGAAGAGTGATTTTAATAACAGCGAAGTAGATAATGGCCTCACAAAAGTTAAACAGCAGGTCAACATTGCCGATCTTCCGCTGGTGGATGGCAATGCAGTTTACATTGTTGATCTTACTAAAGAAACCTATGGCATTAAGAAAGCAGATGCTGCTACCGGTACTGTTATTTGGAAGACAGATAAATTCTCTTCGTCCGATGTGATTCCTTCTATAGAATTAGTGAATGGATTATTAGTGGCGCAATTCGGAGGCGTCATCAATAACCAAACTTACATTCACACCGACAAGGTGGAAAAATGGACCAGCACCTATAAATTCCGTGGCAATGCAGGGATCAAAGTTTTTGATCCGGCAACAGGCAAGCTAATCTGGGACGAGAAGAAATTAGGAGAGAAGCTTGATTTTATTTCCCCGTTTTTATTTGAAAGCGACAAGGTTTATTTCTTTACCGACAAAAGTTATTTTGCTATGGACATTGCAAGCGGGGCGGTTAAACAACAAATTTCGCTAAAGGATCTTAAAATGGGCGAACCCATTCAGCTTATTCTGAGCGATGATAAATCGAAGATATACGGCATTATGGAGAAAGGCATTTGCGGAATTGATATTGTCAATGGCAAAGTAGTGTACAGCACTCCTGTAAAAAATGTGACCAACTGGTTTAAAAGAGGCAATAATTATTTTTTAGTGATTGGTGAAGATCAGGATGAATTTATAGGCTTTGATATCCTGACAGGAAAATTAAAAGGCAAGCATGATGGTCATGAAGATAAACTTTCCGTCGATGGAGAATACATCATTGACT
>JAGIAB010000429.1 GCA_017745135.1 Flavisolibacter sp. | reverse complement strand
CCTTATTACGTAACCAAGTTAACTAATGCGGTTGTTTCCTCTGCCAACATTGAAGCCCATTCGAGGATCATTCTTCAAAAATTCATTCAACGTGAGTTGATACGCATTAGCGGTGAAATTATTTCGGACGCCTACGAAGACAGCACCGATGTTTTTGATCTGCTGGACCAGGCTGAAAGTAAAATTTATGAAGTTACATCAACGCACCTTCGCAATGCGTATGAAACCATCGACTCGGTTTTGGTGAAAACCATTCAGCGTATTGAAGATCTTCGTCACAAGAATGAAGATATCAGTGGTGTGCCGAGTGGATTTATTTCTTTGGACAGAGTTACTTACGGTTGGCAAAATACCGATTTGATTATTTTAGCCGCACGTCCTGCGGTTGGTAAAACAGCATTTGCATTGAACCTTGCACGCAATGCGGCTTTACATCCAACAAAGCCAACGCCTGTTGCTTTCTTCTCGCTTGAAATGAGTGCGGGACAGTTGGTGCAACGTATTCTTTCTGCAGAAAGTGAAATTTGGTTGGAGAAGATCTCCCGTGGTAAAATGGAGGAGCATGAGATGAAGCAGTTGTATGCGAGAGGTATTCAAAAATTGTCACAGGCTCCTTTATTCATTGACGATACTGCGGCCCTGAATATTTTTGAATTGAGAGCAAAGGCAAGGCGTTTGAAAAATGCCAGCAATATCGGTATGATCATCATTGACTATTTGCAGTTGATGAGTGGAACGGGCGAAAACAGGAATTCCAATCGCGAACAGGAGATCTCGAACATTTCACGGTCGTTAAAAGGATTGGCAAAAGAGTTACAAATACCGATCATTGCACTGTCCCAGTTAAGCCGTGAAGTAGAAAAACGTAAAGATGGCAACAAGATGCCGCAGTTGAGTGACCTTCGTGAATCGGGTGCCATTGAGCAGGATGCCGACATGGTAATGTTCCTGTACCGCCCCGAATATTATGACATCACACAGGATGAAATGGGGGATAACAACCGCGGAGAAACCCACGTAAGAATTGCAAAACATCGTAACGGTTCTTTGGAAACCATCAAACTGAGGGCCTTGCTGCACATTCAAAAATTTGTGGAAGACCTGGGTGGAGATGATTTTGGCGGCTCTGGTATGCCGGGAAGCTGGAAACCGGTTTCTGATGTTGACGGCGGCGGTGCCAGGATGTTCATTCAAACCGGAAGCAAGATGAATGATCTGCCGGATGATGATGATCCGTTTTAAGACTTACTAACTTCTCTATAACCAAAGCTCTGCACAAGTCAGAGCTTTTTCATTTCTTCGCAATATGAGCCGGCCTTTCTTTTTTGTTGAAGATTTGAATGATAAAAAAATTGCTCTGAATGAGGATACGTCAAAGCACATGATCCATGTGCTTCGTATGCAGAAGGGTGAAGAAATTTTATTAACCGATGGCAAAGGGAAAAAAGCAACAACCTTTATTGTTAATGATAATCGCAAGAAATGTGTAGTTGAAATTTCAGAAATTGAAGAAGAAAAACCAAGAGAGAGAAAACCGGCTGTTGGAATTTCGTTGATCAAAAATTCGTCGCGGTTTGAATGGTTTTTAGAAAAGGCAACAGAAATAGGCGTCAGTGAAATCATCCCTCTGATCTGCGCAAGAACTGAAAAAGAAAAGTTCCGTCATGACCGCATGCAAAATATTTTGATCAGCGCCATGCTGCAATCGCAGCAATGCTGGTTACCGCTTCTGCATGAACCACTAGAATTTGAAAAAGCTCTCCAACTTTCATTCGAACAAAAATTTATTGCCCATTGTTTGCCTGGACAAAAGCAATCCTTATCCGCATTTACCCGTTACACTTCATCCATCATACTTATTGGCCCCGAAGGCGATTTTACGCAGCGTGAAATAACAGCCGCCTTGCAAAAAGACTATCAGCCCGTTGCCCTTGGCAATACCCGCTTACGCACCGAAACAGCCGGAATTGTAGCTGCAACGTTATTAGTTCAGTTATAACGCTCAAAACATTGAAGAACACAGGTGAAAAAGGAAATGAAGCAATGTAGATTAACTATTCGCTTTTTGTCTTTTTGCCGGAAGAATCTTCTTCACCAATGCAATAATCTTTTCAATAATAAAACCTATGATAAGACCACCAACGAGGCTGACCAGTACCTTGGCAAGCCACGCCACTACAGGAATTCTTGCCAATGAAAGTTCCAGGGCATGCAGCAAATGGTTGGTGAATGGAATGCCGTGAGCAATGATTTCAGCTCCTACCCAAATCATGGCAGCGGTACCAACATAACTCAAAATGGTAAGAAAATGCGGCATCAATTGTACCAATCCCCTACCCAGTTTTTGGATAACCGGATGGTATTTCTTCTGGGCAAAGTGCACCCCGATATCATCAGCCTTTACAACCAGGCCAACAAAACCATAAACAGCTATTGTAATAAAAACAGCTACTGCCAGCATTACAAGAACCTGGTTTACTATAGTCAGTTTAACTACCTGGCTATAAGCAATGGCTACGATTTCGGCCGACAAGATGATATCTGTTCGCACAGCACTATTTATCCGTTCCCTTTCCAGTTGCTCAGGCGTAATCACTTTTACAGCTTCGCTCTCATCTTCCTGGTGACCAATAAACATGGAGTGGACTTTTTCATAACCTTCGAAACATAAATAAGCTCCACCTAACATTAAAATTGGTGTAATGGCCCAGGGAGCAAAGTAACCAAGTAGCAGGGCTGCAGGGGTTAAGATAACCAGCTTATTAAACAGCGATTTTTTAGCAACCCGGTAAATAATCGAAAGTTCCCGCTTGGGATCGAGGCCTACTACATACTTGGGGGTAACCGCAGTATCATCAATCACAATTCCCGAAACCTTTCCGGTAGTTTTAGCTACCTGTGTCGGCACATCATCCAAACTGGCTGCGCTTGCTTTCACCAGGGCCGAAATATCATCCAATAAAGCAAAGAATCCTGAGGCCATATTCTAAATTCACGTCTTGTTTCGTCCACAATTATTTTTCTGTTTCCTGCATAAGATACTTGCAAATATTGCGCACAATAAACGGGCCTTCATAGATAAAGCCGGTCCAAACCTCAATAAGCGAAGCTCCAATAGTCAATTTTTCTTTAGCATCGGCTCCTGTAAAAATCCTGTCT
>JAGIAB010000428.1:223-3166 GCA_017745135.1 Flavisolibacter sp. | reverse complement strand
ATGCTATACCTGGTACGCTTTTATACGTCAGGATTTTTTGCAGTACTATCGGTACACGCAAAAATGGGTTGATCTTTTTGAAGAAATACCGTTAATGAAACGGGTAGAAACAGGCCACTACATAAAAGGCTTGCACAATCTTTTAAACTCTCATTTTGATCTGCGTAATCACAGCAGGTTTTCAGAAACGCTTGAAGAACTGCAAGACTTTGCCAAAACAGAAAGAGTCCAGGCGAATGACAACTTCAGGATACACTCATTTCTTTATATAACACAAGCGAAGCTTAACCAACATTTTTTGCGTGGCACTTTTAAAGAAGGTTTGTCGCTAATACCGGAGATCAAAGAAAAACTGGAAGAGTATTCTTTGTTTATTGATCCGCATAGAGAAATGGTGTTCAATTACAAAATTGCGAGCCTTTATTTTGGAAGCGAAGATTACGACACCTGTATCGATTACCTGCAAAATATCATTAACGATAATGTAGGCTTGAGATACGACCTGCAATGTTACGCACGGCTACTCCATTTAATTGCTCACTATGAATTGGGCAATTACGAATTGATGGAATACCTCTCAAAATCGGTTTACCGTTTCATGGCAAAAATGGAGAACCTTACCGCTTTTGAAGAAGAAATATTGAAATTCCTGCGCCGCTCTTTCTATATCCCGAGAGACAAAATGAAAATTGAGTTGGAAAAATTCCTGGAAAAAGTAAAACACTTCGAACGCAATCGCTTTCAAACAAGGGTATTTGTTTACCTGGACTGGATATCATGGGTAGAGAGTAAGGTTTACAACAAACCAATGTATAAGATCATTCACGAAAAATATCTTGCCGATAAAAGAAGTGGTCCAATAAAAAAGAAGAAATTAATACAGACAACAGCTTAATAAAAAAGAGCACCTGAACAGTGCTCTTTTTTATTTTGACTTTAAAAACTAATTCTTCTATCAGGCAACCAACTCTGTTTTCAGCTTGCCATTTGTTTTAGACATTGTCGCCTCTTCTGCTAATTTCACAGTTTTAATAATGCGTGCAGCAACTTTGTAAGGATCGGCAGCACTGTTAGGTCTTCTGTCTTCCAACCAACCTTTCCAGCCTCTTTCTACCGTACCAATTGGAATTCTAATAGAAGCGCCTCTGTCAGAAACACCGTATTTGAATTCATCGATAGCCGCGGTTTCATGTAAGCCTGTTAAGCGCAGATGGTTGTCTGGCCCATAAACTGCGATGTGCTCCATTACAACGGGTCTGAATGCTTCACAAATTTTTTCGTACACTTCGCGGCTGCCGCAAGTTCTCAGTGTATTATTTGAGAAGTTCGCATGCATGCCGCTTCCGTTCCAATCTAAATTACCTAAAGGTTTGCAGTGCCAGTTGATTGACACTCCATGCTTCTCTCCTATTCTCTCCAAAAGATAACGGGCAATCCAAACCTGGTCGCCTGCCGCCTTTGCACCTTTCGCAAAAATTTGAAACTCCCATTGGCCGGCCGCCACTTCAGCATTGATACCTTCTACATTCAAACTTGCCTCGATACAAGCATCCAAATGTTCTTCAACAATGTGCCGTCCATAAGCATTCATTGCTCCAACAGAACAATAGTAGGGACCTTGTGGCCTTGGAAAACCACCTTCAGGAAAACCTAACGGCTTGTTTGTTTCAGGATTCCAAAGAAAATATTCCTGTTCAAATCCAAACCAGAAATCGTTGTCGTCGTCATCAATGAGTGCCCTGCCATTTGATTTATGCGGGGTACCATCGGGGCTTAACACTTCGCACATTACGAGATAAGCATTTTTTCGTTGCGGGTCGTTGGTAATAAAAACGGGCTTTAGTAAGCAATCAGAAGAACCACCCGGCGCCTGTTCAGTTGATGAACCATCGAAACACCATATTGGGCAATCTTCCAGTTTACCGCTAAAATCTCTTTCAATTTTAGTTTTACTTCTGAGGCTTTGAATGGGTTTATAACCATCAAGCCATATGTACTCTAGTTTAGATACTGACATATGCATGTTATTTTATTATTTTGAATAGGCTACAGTTACCGTTCCGTTTGATTTTTCCAAAGAAACTTTTGTAGTAGGTTCAAAGAAATCAGGTTCGACCTCTTTTTCAACAACACCTTCTTTAGTAGCAACAAGGATGGTTCCCTGTACATATTTTTCATTGTGTTGTGTGGCATCCAGACCTTCTTCTTCTTCCTGGTTGGTAACTCTTATTGGAACGAGTAAGTTGATGAATTTGAAGATGACCCATGAAGCAGCAAAGCTAAAGGCTACGGCAAGGCCCATTGCTTTTGCCTGCGTAAGGAAGAAATCAAAATTTCCATAAGCCCATCCATCGGTAACAGCAGGATAAATCTTACTTGATGCAAACACACCTGTAAGCAGCATACCTACTATCCCACCAATACCATGACAAGGAAAAACATCTAACGTATCATCAATTGAAGATTTTGATTTAAAGTATACAGCTATGTTAGATACAACAGCAGCAACTACGCCGATAAACATACTTTGAGGAATACCTACGTAACCTGCACCCGGTGTAATGGCAACCAAACCAACAACAGCACCAACACAAAAGCCAACAACCGAAGGCTTCTTGCCTTTCAAAATATCAAAGAACATCCATGATAAACCGGCAGCGGCAGCAGCAGTATTGGTAGTAAAGAAAGCAGAAACAGCACTGGCGTTGGCACCCAAAGCAGAACCTGCGTTAAAACCAAACCAACCAAACCACAGCAAACCAGTCCCAATCAGCACATAAGGAATGTTTGAAGGCTGCGATTCGAGATTATTAAGATGAGCAAGCCTGCGTTTTAAAACTAAAGCACCGGCTAAGGCAGCCATACCTGCAGAAATATGAACAACAGTACCACCGGCAAAATCCCATGCACCCATCTTAGCTAAAATGCCATCTGGATGCCAGC
>JAGIAB010000428.1:0-213 GCA_017745135.1 Flavisolibacter sp. | reverse complement strand
GCAAGTGGAGCATACACTAATAAGCTAAAAAGAACAGTGAAAAGAACATAGGAAACAAAACGCATTCTCTCAGCAATGGCACCAACCACCAGTCCTGGTGTGATGATAGCAAACATTAACTGGAAAACGGCAAAAAGAGATTTAGGAATAGTTGGTGCTCCCACCCAGGGCTCTCCGGATGCGACATCCTTGAGGAAAAGGTGAGTTGAAGGA
>JAGIAB010000427.1 GCA_017745135.1 Flavisolibacter sp. | reverse complement strand
CGTCTGAAGTGCCTCCACTAAAATTTATGGCATATTGCTGATTGACACTTTTCTGGTAGAAGTAATTTTCGAAAAAACTGCGGGTGTCAATGCTTTTCAGCCGCCCAATCTGCGCCTCTGCTTCCTGTTTTGTCAAAGTGCCATTCGATTCTTTAATTAAGATTTCGATGGCCGGTGTAAGCCCTGGTCTGGCTGCACTATTGATTTGATTGTTATAAAATCCCTTGCTATAAAGAAATTGCTCAAGATCGATGAAATCAGATGAAGCCATAGGCCTTGCATAGGAAAGATTCGGTGCAAGCTGAATAGAAAGGTTTGTATTCAATTCTATTTTCAACGGCTGGTTGAACTTTCCTTTTTTAGTTGTGAGCACAATCACTCCATTCCCGGCCCTTGTTCCCCAAATAGAAGCTGCTGCAGCATCCTTGAGCAATGTTATACTTTCAATATCATTTGGGTTAATATTATTGATATCGCCGTCGTAAGGAAAGTTGTCCAGGATGATCAATGGATTTTTAGGTCCGTTTATGGTGCTCAAACCTCGCACTGTAAATAGAGGTCGGTTAATGTTATTGTCAAACAGAATGCTTGTTGAAATGCCATTGAGCCTGTTAAGAATATTGCTTCCGGTCTGAAGTTCCAGTTCTGATTTGCCTATCCTGGTAAATGAACCGGTTATTCGTTCCTTAGGTATATCCTGGTAACCTGTGTTTACCTCAAGGACTACTTCCTTTTCTGTGACGGTTTTGGTTCTAAGTCGAATGGTTAAATCAGTTTGGCCATTAACTTTTATCTCAGCAGTTTCAATATTCACTGCGGACACAATCAGTATTGCATTCTCATCGACCCCTTTTAAGAAAAAGATGCCATTATTATCTGTAGCCGTTGCCTTCCTGGTTCCTTTCACGCTTATGGTAACGCCTTCCACCGGCTCTCCCTTTTCATTCATTACAAGTCCTTTCACATCAATTGGAGGTGGACCATTTTCTTTATTTGGAGCTACAATATCCTCCTTCTTCTTTTTGATCACCACATGGTTCTCTACCACCGTATAGGTCAGGGGTTGGTTCTGCATGCATAGTTTCAGTACCTGTTCCATGGTAACCGTCTTTACCTGGACAGTAACGGGATAAGAAGCTTCCAATTCTTCTTTGGTATAAATAAAGCTGTAATTAGATTGCTTCCTGATCTCCTTAAAAACTTTTTCCAGGGGAGCATTTTTTACGGAAAGTGTAATAGTCTGTGTGTAACCGCTGCTCCATGCCTGAAGGCAGGCTATAACGGTGAATAGTGTTAGCATTTTCATAAGCAACAGGGTTTTTCGTAAACTGAAAATGAGTTTACTGCTTGCACCAGGCGGGGTGCTGCAAAGAACTTCCGATTCCATACCTTTGAATAGTTTGGGTTTAATTAATGTTATTACAGTCCGCACGATTGTATTTTAATTGAGCCCTCATTGACCGCTTCGTCCGCAATACGGAGCGGTTTTTTATTGGGCCTTCTTATCATATCATAGGCCGATAATTTTATGGTTTAACAATAATAGTTTTGTCCTCAATGGTAAAATGTACCTGGTCGGTTAATTCTAACAGGTGAAAAAGTTTGGAGACGGGAACACTCCGTTTGATGCTCGCATTAAAATGATGGCCCGGTTTTCCCTGATACTTCACGTCTACATTGTACCATCTGGCTACTTGTCTCATGATATCTTCTATCGGGGCGTCCTTGAATTCAAAAAGGCCTTGCTTCCATGCTATGACCGCATCCGTATCCGGCGAGTGGTTGGTAACTAGTGGCGCGTTGGGTCTTACGATTGCCTGCTCATTGGGCTTGAGAATAACAGTTTCTTGTTTGTTGCCGACCTGTGAGGAAACTTTTACCGAGCCTTCGACGAGAGTTACTTTCAATGCATCTTCATCTTCGTAAGCATTTACATTAAAATGTGTTCCCAGCACCTGAACATATGTTTCACCCTTGCTTACAATAAAAGGCTTGTCCGCATCATGAACTACTTCAAAATAAGCCTCGCCGGTGATTTCCACTTTTCTTTCCTTACCGGTGAAAGTCGTGGGAAATTTTACCGAGCTGGCGGCATTCAGCCAAACTTTGGAGCCATCCGGCAGCACCAATTGGTACTGACCGCCCTTTGGCGTTGACAAGGTATGATAATCTACTGCTAAAGACTGTCCCTGGTAACTCAGGATACCTTCATGATTCATCACATCCAGCTTGCCTGCGTGGATGATTCTCCCATAAGTTGTATCGAGCACAATCTGCTTCCCATCAGATAAGGTAAGTATGGCCTTGTTGCCGCCCGGCTGCAGATCATTTTGGGTTGTACTGGTTGTGTCAGCAACTTTCTTTTTATTCAATTGAGGAAGGAAAAACAGAAGTCCAGCCAATAGAACCAGGCTTGCTGCAATTCCAATGGCAAAAAACGGAAGTCGCTTAACAGGCCTTGTGTTTTCCTGTGCCGCTATTTTTTGTTTCAGCATATCTACAGCCTTGTCCGCATCGTAAAATCCTCTTTCCTTTAGTCCCTTGGCTATATTTTTTTCATCCGTTAGTTGTACAAACAGCCTCATATTTTCATCGCTGGCAGTTACCCAGTCATCCAGTTCGTCCCGCTCGGCCTGCGTGAGTGTATGACTAATATAGCCTGCTACCAGGTAGGCTACACGAAAGGCATCATCTGCCTGCTGACCACCGTTATCGTTTAAATCTTTATTCATACTATTAAGGTAAAATTTTCGCCCGAGTCAGAACCTTATAACAAGACGGTAAAACGGGCGTGCAGAACGAAAGAAAGAAAAAATAATTTTCTCGTTTGCTTCTTTGTATGCCGTTTTCAGTCTTATAATGTTGCGTTCCATTATACAGGTAGTTTGCCTGGACACTTCGATAGAACATTAGTATGGGTTGGTGTTAATATCAGGTTCGATTAACTCTCATGTGAATTTTTAGAACCCGTGAGGAGAAGGACTCCTTACTGCGGAGGCGGTTTCTACCGCTTCCTAACTTTTTAACCAAAACACGCCGGGATGGAGCATTACTGCAAAATGTTATACTGTAAACTGCAAAAAGAGTTAGGACAATGCAGGAATAAAAAATTGGCTGTTGAAAAGGAAGTAGAATGCTGCTTTCAAGCCAGCGTGAAGCTATGGATG
>JAGIAB010000426.1 GCA_017745135.1 Flavisolibacter sp. | reverse complement strand
GAGACAGGCGTATATGAGCGTTCGCTCAACTTTTGAAATACAACAATTGTCTTTCTTCATCAAAAGCATAAAAGCAAGAAAAAGTATGAATGCCTTTAAACAGGATTTTATCGGGTGATGAGACCTGGAATATTTTATAGAACATTGCTGAGATAGTTTTTACCCTTTGTAAATGCACTTACCTATTTACCGGCAGGTGCATTTTTATTTCATAACTTTAATAACATCGCTTTTCTCGCCAACATCCTACCAACTACACCCGCCCTTTGACGACGACTCTTTTTAATAACCAAAAACATTCTTTTATGAAAAAGATCGTCCAAGCATTTGTTGTCCTTAGCCTGTTATTTTGTATCAACCCCAACACCCACGCTCAAAACAACCCAAACAAAGGTGTTCTGTTTACTACTTCTTCCAACGAAGCCTTATCTTTTTTTACAGATGGTTTAAAGTATTATGATCTTGGAGAAAACACCAAGGCCCGCGAATACCTGCAAAAAGCAATTAAACAAGATCCGGCATTTGCAAGTGCTTATATTTATTTGGCTACAATTGCGCCAACACAGCAGGAGTTTGTCGTTGACCTTGACAAAGCGAAAGAAAATATATCAACAGCAAATCAATGGGAAAAATTACTGTACAACTATACTGAAACTTATTTAACTGACAACACTGAAAAAAGACTTGCTGTTGCTCAAACAATGACCACTACATTTCCAACCAGTGCCCGTGCTTGTCTTTATTTGGGGCAGGCCTACGAAAACCGGAACGATTTTATGAATGCCAGGAAATGTTTTCAAAAAGCAGTTTCATTAGAACCGAAATGGTCGGGCGGGTATATGGCGCTTACTAATTCTTATTTATTCGAAGATCCAAAGGATTTTAAACAAGCAGAAAAAACAGCAAGCCAATTAGTAGGCATTGTGCCTACGGGAAGTACGTATATTTTGTTAGGTGATACCTACCGGGCACAAAACAATCTGAAATCAGCAGAGGAGATGTACACCAAAGCACTGGACGACCAATCCCCTTCAGGTTATTACAAAAGAGGTCATGTGTTGAGTTTAGAAGGACAATATGACAAAGCAAGACAGGATTATGAAAAGGCAGGTTCTTTGGATATTATTCCTACCGCAGCTAGCCAGTTCAAGGCAAATACTTATTTATTTGCTGGAGAACCGGCGAAAGCTTTGGAATCTCTGCAGAACGACATCGAAAAAATTGCGCCCACTTTAGATGGCAGCAATAGCAACCAATTTAAATTGGATTTGTTGACGAGTGCTGCCTTGATTGCCATACATACTCAAAATGCTGAAAAGCTGGATGAACTTATAAAAATGGCACAACCGCTTTCTGAAGATATAGGAAACCGGGCGGGAACCACAGAAGCAAAATTGGCTCAAAAATCCAGTATGCTTTACCTGCAAGCTATGTTGCAGGCAATTAAAAATGATTTAACAGGAGCAGTGCAAACAGCCGAAGAAATAAAAACAACAATGGAGCCGGTTAACAATCCATTAAAACTGGATGGTTATGATTTTATTCTTGGTTATGTTGCCATGCAGCAAAAAGATTTTGCAAAAGCCATTAACCATTTTGAAAAAACGAACAAGCTGGATGTGTACAATCAATATTGGCTAGCGAAAGCGTATGAAGCTGCCGGTAAAAACGATAAAGCAAATGCGATTTATAAATACTTATCCAATTACAATTTCAACAATCTTGGATTTGCATTGGTAAGAAACGAAGTGAAAAAGAGAATGTAAACAGCAAACTGCGTTTTGAATGAAAGGCCTTCTTAAGTGAAGGCTTTTTTATTTTAGAATTTGTTTTCGGTACAATAATTCATTACGTGGTTAAAAAACAAAAATCAATTCCTTTGTATCGACAAGATTCACCAATGTTTTTCAATCGAAGCAAGCATGTAAATTGTTGCAGCACTAACTGAATAATCGCCCATCTGTAAACAAACCTTCGCTTTATCGAAGGCATCTGTGGAAACTTGTTGTCTAAGATACCTACTACATATTCTTGTACTGCCGCAGCTTCGACTCATACGCAGCTATATTTTTTTTGGATAAATCCTCTCTGCTTTTCAATAGTTCAATTGCCGTTTGTTGCGACTCAATAGCTTTTACTTTATTCTTTGCCCGCCAGTACATTTGGGCCATATTGCTATAAAGTTTGGGCATGTTGGCAAGTTCAGGGTAAGGAATTTGGTCAATTTCGACCTGATATGCTTTTGCGCCTAACTCGTAAATTTCGGGAGTGAGCTGTAATTTTTCTGAATAATGTTCTATTTGCAAACTAATAATATCGTTGAGAGGATAGCCGTCATAGGAAGGTGTTACTATCGCCATCTTACCATATTCATAAGCTTTATGAAGATCTGTGTGGAGCAAGGCAGCAAAGGTATAGGAAGCTATTCTGCGGGCATATTTCAAATTTGGTTCTTTTTTAACCATTTCATCAATCGTTAAAAGAGCAGAATCTGGTTTCTCCGTATCATTTATGTCATAACCATTTCGAATAAACCTTGTTAATTCGTATTGAAGCGAATCATCCAACACTGCTAATTGTTTATTTAAATCCCGCCTTGTTCGTTCTTTTTCAATATTCCAGGTGTTGTCTACTATTTGGGATAATACTCTATCGAGTTTTGAGGCATGTCCAATCCATGCAAGTCTTCCTTCAGCATCTATTATAAACGTTCTTGGGATTCCATTATGCTCTTCTCCGGTTTTTTCGATCCAATCTTTCACGGTGAAATTGCTGTCCTTTATTGCAACGCTAAAATCCATTTTGCTTCCCAGACTATCAACAAATGCCTTTACTTGCCCAGGGGACTTCTTCGGTTTCAGTTGCCATTCGTAAATGTCAATAGCTATCACGGTAACCTTGTCTTTGTATTTGCGGGCCAGGGCAGAAAGATGAGGCATGCCTGCAAGGCAAGGCCTGCACCAGGTAGCCCAAAACTCCAGCACATATACTTTACCTCTTTCAAATTTTTGGACAGGTGTTCCTTTTATCCACTCGCTTACTCGTAAATCCGGGGCAACATCGCCAATATTTAGTGAAGAAGACTGTTTGCTTTTTGTTTTGACAGTACATCCTACAAGGCAGATAAGCAGCAATAGCTTGGAATTGAAGTGCATAATTATATCGGATTTGGCAA
>JAGIAB010000425.1 GCA_017745135.1 Flavisolibacter sp. | reverse complement strand
ATTGCCGTTACCGCCATCTTTTAAAAATCCATCTCCTGTTGTCGGGATGGGAACGTTCGTGCAATTACAGTTTGTCCAGTTTAAATTAACACGAACAAGGCTGTCCTCATTTCCACAGCCTTTTGCCAAAACATCTTCACCCGATAAAATAAAATACTGTCCCTTTTGAAGTATGGTATTTGGCGGAATCGTTACCGAATAGGTGCCATTGGTAACAATATAACAACCGATATCCATTGGACCCGGACCGAAATTCATAAGCTCAATAAACTCGCTTGTAGTATTGCATTTCGCCCAGGGCATAAACTCATTGATCAAAACTTTTCCCTGGCCAAATGAGGATTTGAAGAAGAACAGAAATACAAAAACAACAGTATGGTGTCGTGCTATTTTCAAAGGGATGGATTCGTTACGATAAAATTATGGAACTAAACATCGTGACAATTGTATTTGTTTTTAGAATAAGTGTTTTATCTGAGAGATAATAGACTGAAGCCTTTATTTATTTTACTAAAGCAAAGTGAAAGTGTCGTATCACTGCACATTGCCTGAATTCTTCAATCAAATTCATTCAGTTTATTCCCGGCTTTATGAAAATAGTGCAAAGCATTATCTCCATCCCCCGCCTAACGAACGGTATAAATTCACCGTTGCCTGCAATTGCTGAAGGCGGTCATTAATGCTTCCTAATTGTGCCTGTAACAAACTTTGTCTTGCAGTGATGACTTCCGTATACGTTGCAAATCCATAACGCAATAACTCCTGCGTATAAGAAACGGCTTGATTCAGGGCAGTGATTTCATTTGTGCGAATGCCTGCTTTGTTAAAGGCCGTTTGATATAAATACAAAGCATCGGATACTTCTCTGCCTGCATTCAATAAAGCATTTTGAAAACCGATGAGTGCACCTTGTTGTTGCGCTCTTGCAATTTCCAAACGGGTACGGTTAGCCCTTCTATTAAAAATAGGTTGCGTTAACCCGGCTCCAATGCTTGCTGCAAGGGAACCTGGCAAAAAAATATTTCCCGGTTGTAATGCAGACAAACCCGTTGATGCTGTAATGGTCAGTGCAGGATAAAAATTAGTCCGTGCAACATTTGTCAATTCGAAAAAGAAGCGATAGTTATACTCTGCTTCCTGCACATCAGGCCTGTTGGCCAATAACAATGCAGGAACACCGGTTTGCAAAGCGGCAATGGGTTGTTGTGCATACAAATCACTTCGATTAATAGGACCAGGTGGCAGCCCCAATAAAATACTCAAACCGTTTTCGGTTTCGCGGATATTTCTTTCTAAATCAGGAATGGTCACTTCGGCTGCGTAGCGTTGCGCCTCGCTTTGCACAACGGCTGCTTCGGTTACTCTTGCTGCTTCTTTTAATGCACGCAGCACCAGCACAGTGGTATCCCAGTTAGCAACAGTTTGCCGGGTCACCAATAACTGCCGGTCCAATGCAAGCAATAAAAAATAATTATTGGCAATATCGGCAACCAATCCTGTTTGAACGGCCCTTGTTGCAGCTTCTGTTTGTAACAAATTAGCAAGATCAGCACGGCGGGAACTTCTTAATTGTCCCCATATATCAACCTCCCACGAGGAGCTTAACCCGATTGTATATTGAGTTATATCTGTTCTTACACCCGACCTTTGGGCATTGGATAAATGAGAAGTAGTTACGCCGGTATTTGCATTTAATGCTGGAAAAAATGCTGCACGGCTTTGCAGGTAGGTGGCCTGCGCCTGTTGAATGCGTGTGTACGCCACCAAAAGATTCGGATTGTTGGCGATGCCTTGCGCAATCAATCTTTGCAGGGCGGTATCGGTAAAAATTTGCGTGTAAGGAAGTGTTGCAATGGAAGTAGTGTCAGTCGTAGTAACATCGCGATATAAATTATCTGTGCCTACATTTGGACGGGTATAGCGCTGTGTGATCTTGCATGATGTCATCACCAATACCAGCAGCATTGCAAAACATAGATAAACTATTTTTTTTCGCTTGCTCACGAATAGATTTTAATTCATTGCTTATTCTTTTTCTGTTGGATGGTTATTCTTTGCTTCAGCGAGTGGCTTAATGCGTTTGCGGCTGATCCTTTCCTGCAAGGATTGAAATACGATGAACAAAATCGGGATAACAAACACACCCAAAATAGTTCCGATCAACATTCCTCCCACCGCTCCCGTACCGATGGAACGGTTCCCGGTTGCGCCTGCTCCTCTTGCAAACATCAATGGCAGCAATCCAAAAATGAAAGCAAAAGATGTCATTAAGATGGGACGCAAACGGGCCTCCGCTCCTTCCAGTGCGGCTTGCGCTATCGGCATCCCATGCCGTCTTCGTTCTGCTGCAAATTCAACTATGAGGATGGCATTTTTCGCCAGCAAACCTACAAGCATGATCAAAGCGATCTCCAGGTAAATATTATTACTGATTCCAAACAGGTTTGCAAAAACAAAAACACCGGCTAATCCAAACGGAAGCGATAACAATACGGCAAAAGGAAGAATATAACTTTCATATTGTGCACTCAATAATAAATACACAAACAAGATCACCAACAGGAAAATAAAGATCTGTTGTCCTCCTGCTGCAATTTCTTCTCTTGTCATTCCTGAAAATTCATAACCGTAACCAACAGGAAGTGTTTGTGCTGCTGTTTGCTGAATGGCATTAATAGCATCACCTGAACTATAACCGGCATTAGGCGAACCTGTAACACCAATGGAAGTAAAAAGATTGAATCGCGAAATGGATTGCGGACCATACACTTTTGTCAGGGTCATGAAACTGGTGATCGGCGCCATTGTTCCTGACGCGTTTCTTACATATACATCATTCAAACTTTGCGGGTTCGCCCTGAACGCAGGTTCCGCCTGGTACATCACTCGATATTGTTTTCCGAATTGATTGAAGTTGGATGCATACACGCCACCAAAATATCCCTGCATTGTATTGAGAATATCGCTCACCGAAAGTCCTGCCGTCTTTACTTTCGCAACATCAATATCAATCATGAATTGAGGAAAGTTTGGATTGAAAGAAGTAGAGGCATATTGAATTTCGGGACGCTGGCCCAAAGCGGTTAAAAAATCAGAACCGACTTTGAAAAACGTTGCAATATCACGTCCCGCTGAGTCCTGCATTGAGTGCTCTTTTTTTAAAGCCGCATCAGAAGG
>JAGIAB010000424.1 GCA_017745135.1 Flavisolibacter sp. | reverse complement strand
GTTCCAGGTTTGTTCCCGATTTCAATGGAAAAATGAGTAAGCTGGTTGCTGATTGCCCTTTACTTGCTGCAAAAATTTCCAACAAAGAAGACGGATACTTTTATGCACAGGTTTCACTTTTTACAGATAAAAGGGTTAATGTGATCATGAATATTATTGAAGAGTACAACAACTGCAGGGAATAAGAAGCACCTGAAGATTACTGCTAGGTTGCCTTAAAGCAATGTTTAAACATCAAATACAACCGCCATTGTCAATGGCAGATTTTTTTTATCATCAATCACTTAGTCAAAGTGACAGAAAATATGGGAATGATCAGCTTCTTGCGAAAAGAGAATCATTTGCTATTTTCTTTTTTACGATTAGCTCTTGGTCGAGTACTCAAACAAGATACACTACAAAAAAAGCGGGCATTACCGTTTCAGAAATCTCTTCTTTACACGATTGGAATCAAAAATCAATACAGGCATGGGCTTAGCTGCCTTTACACGAAATGAAGGTAATACTCATTGGTTCAATATTGAACGGCTGATCACAATCCTTTGCACTTCGCTTGTACCTTCATAAATCTGTGTAATCTTGGCATCACGCATCAAACGTTCTACATGGTATTCCTTTACATAACCATAGCCGCCATGAATTTGAACAGCCTCAGTGGTTGTCCACATAGCCGTTTCTGAAGCATATACCTTTGCCATGGAAGAACTCAGGGTATAATCTCTTTGCTGATCTTTATCAAATGCGGCCCGCAGGCAAAGCAATCTCGAAGCTTCAATTCTTGTTGCCATATCGGCAAGTTTGAATGCAATGGCCTGGTGATTGGCAATTTCTGTCCCGAATGCTTTTCTTTCCTTTGAATATTTCAATGACAATTCATAAGCACCGCTTGCAATGCCCAGAGCTTGTGCGGCAATTCCAATTCTTCCACCTGCCAAAGTTCTCATGGCGAATTTGAAACCGAAGCCGTCTTCTCCTATCCTGTTCTCTTTCGGAACTTTTACATCGTTGAACATGATGCTGTGCGTATCGCTTGCACGAATACCCAATTTATTTTCCTTAGCTCCTACTACTACGCCGGGCCAGTTCTTTTCAACAATAAAAACACTGATACCTTTGTGTCCTTTTGATGGATCGGTTTGCGCAATTACCAAATACACAGAAGCTGTTCCGCCATTGGTGATCCAGTTTTTTGTTCCATTCAATAAATAATGATCACCCTTGTCTTCGGCAACCGTTTTTTGCGAAGTAGCATCGCTGCCTGCTTCCGGTTCGCTTAACAAAAAGGCACCGGTGTACAATTCGCCATCCTTTTTCCCTTGTGCTAACGGAACCAAGTATTTTTGTTTTTGCTCTTCCGTTCCAAAAGCCTCAAGCCCATAACAAACCAAGCTATTGTTCACACTCATGCAAACACTTACGCTTGCGTCTACTTTACTGATCTCCTCCATTGCCAGTACATAACTCACGGTATCCAATCCTGCGCCGCCGTAGTCAGGATGCACCATCATTCCCAAAAAACCAAGATCTGCGAGTTTTAAAATTTGTTCACGGGGAAATTTCATTTTTTCGTCGCGTTCAATAACGCCGGGTAAGCAATCGTTTTGTGCAAAATCTCTTGCAGCCTGTTGAATCATTAAATGTTCTTCACTCAGTTGAAAATCCATATAGCATGTGTTATGGAGCAAATATAGGAGTTTGATGTTTGTTGTAATAGTTACGCAAGCTTGACGTTTATGCCTGGTGAAACAGGGTTGTTTAGTTTTTATGGAGATGGTTTCAGCCGGTTCCGAATGATTAAATTATACTCTGGCAAATCAGCAAATTTTTATGAACCAATCAACATTGCTACTATTTGACTTCTGTTGCGTCGCACTTCATTCATCGTTCAGTAATTCTCATCATCAAAGTCCAAACAGTCTTTACTCGTTTCAAAGATTCTTTACAGCAAAGTGTTTTTTTGAACCACAATGGCACAGAGACACGGAGGGACACGGGGGAAGCTCTCTCTGTGAAACTCCGTGCCTCTGTGTCTCCCTGGTTCAAATTTTTTAGGATAGAGGAATCTTTCAAATCAGTAATGAAACTTGCATATTGTCGAATAGAATTACAGAACGTCCAAGAGTGTGACACAACGAAAGCTGATAGTAGCAATAAAGATGGCTACATCATAGTTTCCAGATTCTGCAGAATGGATACAAACCTCTAAATGAAAAACTTTGCTAAACCACCAAAACTCCTTTTCAATAATTCACTCAATTTTTCGTTCTTTGCCAGGATGTCTTTATTTGTTTCATCATTGAATTCGGGGAGCAACGGCAATTGTTACTATATCGGCAATGAAAACGAAGCCGTTCTGGTAGATGTAGGTATTTCCTGCAGGGAAATAGAGCGGAGAATGAAACGCCTGGATCTTTCCATGCAAAAGATAAAAGCGGTTTTCATCTCCCATGAACATACCGACCATATTCGCGGCCTCCACTCACTCGTAAAAAAATATTCGCTCCCGGTATATATCACTACTCCTACGCTGAAGTTTGGACGGCTGTATTTTAAAACCGATGTAACCAGGAATTTCACTCCGCATGAAACCATCTCTGTCGGCAATCTAAAAATCACCGCATTTCCCAAACTGCATGATGCTTCCGATCCTTACAGTTTCACTATCTCTTACAATGATATTAGGGTTGGTGTGTTTACTGATATTGGACTTCCCTGCGAAAATCTGATCAACCATTTTAAACAATGCCACGCCGCGTTTTTAGAAGCCAATTACGATGATGAAATGCTGGATAAAGGCAATTATCCTTTTCATTTAAAGCGACGCATCAAAGGCGGGAAAGGGCATCTTTCCAACAAACAGGCTTTGGATCTTTTTAAAAGACACCGCCCTTCTTTCATGACACATCTTATTCTTTCGCACCTTTCGCAAAACAATAATTGCCCTAAACTGGTAGAAGAATTATTTACTCAACATGCCGAAGGTGTAAAAATGATTGTGGCCTCGAGGCATGAAGAGACACCTGTGTATCATATCACTTCAACAAGCAATCCTCTCATTCACCATCATTCCGTTCAACCGGCTCAGATGGAACTTTTTGTTTGAGTTTCTTAATCTTCTTTCAATTTACCAAGACTGATTGAAGCCTTTACAAACAGGTTTATTTTGGGAGAAAGGTGTTCC
>JAGIAB010000423.1 GCA_017745135.1 Flavisolibacter sp. | reverse complement strand
CCCTCACAGAATTATGTGCTGATTATTTTTTGCGGCCAGATGGCGCAGGTAAATCGATAACGGTACGGAAACCTATGTAAGATTTGGTTGAATCCTGGTACTCGTAAGTACGTGTTCCTGTTTGCAGATAATAACCAACATCTTTCCAGCTTCCGCCACGGATTACTTTACGCTTCATTCTCGGGGGGTCAGAATCTTTAGCATTCCAGCGAACATCGGGGTTCATATCATGTTGGAATGTATAAGAACCTTCATAATAGATGGAAGAAGTCCACTCTGCCACGTTACCGCTCATGCAATACAAACCATAATCATTTGGCCAGTAAGCATCGGCACGTACAGTATAGAAACCACCATCTTCAGGATAGTTACCGCGGCCGGGTTTGAAGTTGGCAAGCAGACATCCTTTCTTATTTCTTAAATAATAGTTACCCCAGGGGAACATGGATTGAGAACGGCCACCACGGGCTGCATACTCCCATTGTGCTTCGGTTGGAAGACGGAAATCAGATTCCTGTGCTCTTTTCTTTGATTCGAGGTAAGAGTTTAGAAAATGAGTTCTCCACTGGCAGAATGCATTCGCCATTTTCCAGTTCACGCCTACCACAGGATAATTACCATAAGCAGGGTGAGCAAAATAACGCTGAGTCATTGGCTCATTATAAGAATAGGCGAAATCGCGAATCCAAACCAGAGTATCCGGATAAATCCTGGTAGTATCTCTTACAATAAATGAAGAACGAGGTTTTAAAGCATTTTCTCTTTTTGCAGCTTCTTTCAGATCGAAATACTCAGATACATACGTCATTTTCTGAGGATCCAGTTCCATCTTTCCAAAAAGGCGGTCTTCGGGAGGAAGGATGAGACCGGACATTTTTTCCAGCGTCGTAGGATCGTTCCATTTAATGGTTTTTACCTTGGTCCAGTCAACCATTTCATTACCGCTCTTATCATTTTTTACATAACCTAACTCACGGGCCGCAATAGAGTCTCTCACCCATTGAACAAATTGGCGATATTCGTTATTAGTAATCTCTGTTGCGTCCATCCAAAATCCGCTGATAGAAACGGAACGGTTGCGGGCACTGAATGCATAAGCCGGATCTTCATCACTGGGACCCATATGGAAAGTTCCCTGAGGGATGAATACCATACCGGGGGGCTTAGGCAATGTGTACCTGGTGCCTGGTGCAATACCGTGTAGCTGGCCGTCGTTCGGCATCGCTCCACCTTTGTCTTTTTTCCCAAGGGCTCCGCAACTTGCGAGGAATAGAGTCGCAAAAGCGGCAAGAGTGTAGTATTGGTTCTTCATTTTCATATTAGTGGGTATTGGGCTAAAATTTCGTTTTTGAATAAACGGTAACACAAGGTTAAAATTTAATTTTCTCATTTCCAAGTACCAAATGTTTTTCGGCGTACAAATAGTAACGGTGCAGAACAACTACTTATTGTACGTGCTGTTAAAATTATTTAGGCTGTAGCAGGCTTACGAATTCAGGTATCGTATTTACAGGCTGACGGCATGCGTAATTCTCACATAAATAAATACGGTTTTCACTTGTTTTAGGTTTATCCCTCAACAAAGGGTACCCTGTAAGCGGAACCTTGGCTGCCTGTACTACTTTATGTGGAATATAAATGCCGAGTAGTTTTTGGAGGGTTTTTTCGCAATCTTTTCCAAGGACTGCAATTTCTTTCGTCCCCTCTGTCATTTCGAATAAAAGTGAAAGCCAAACGCCAAATGAAGTCGGATATTTAATGGCTACCTCAGCCAGTGATTTAGCCATTTGCTCTGCCCTGTTCCTCCATTCCCTGATATCGAAAAAGACAGCAAGACGATAAAGATTATAAGCCATTACAGCATTGCCTGAAGGGGTGGCGCCATCATAGAGTTCTTTTTTTCGAACTAAAATATCCGCCTGGCCTTTATGGGTGTAAAAGAAAAGAACCGATTCCTCATCTGAAAAGTTTTCGACAACTGTATCGCAAAATGCTTTCGCCCTGTCCAGGTAATGGTTGTTTCCTGTTACTTGTGCCAGTTCCATCAGGGCGGAAATGAGATTAGCATAATCATCTAAAAAGGCCGGGTATTTTGCCACTTCATTCTTCCAGGTATGATTCAATAAACCATTTTCGCTGTTGTAGGCAGAAAGCAAAAATTGCATGTTTTGTTCAGCCACTTCGCGATAATGCGGGTTAGACGTAGCCGCATAAGCTTTACTATACCCGATATTCATCAAAGCATTCCAGCCTAAAATAATTTTATCATCCAAACCCGGACGAATGCGTTTTGACCGCTCAGCAATAAGCTTTCCTTTGCCCCTTTTAAGAATAGATTGCAAATCTTCGATTGGGATATTTTTTTCTTCGCTAAACAGCTTCAAAGGCCTTTTTACCCGGAGAATATTTTTATGTTCCCAATTTCCTTTTGGAGTAATGTCAAAGTACTCAGAAAAAACTTCGAAATCTTCTTTTAAAATGGCTTTTACCTCCTCATAATTCCACACATAAAATTTTCCCTCCTCCCCTTCGCTGTCCGCGTCCAACGCACTATAAAACCCACCATTTTTATGCATTAATTCCCTCTCGGTAAAAGCAAGTGTTTCTTCAATTACCTCCTTATAGGTTTCATTTCGGGTGAGTTGATACGCTTCAGCCAATGAAGAAACCAACAAGGCATTATCGTAAAGCATTTTTTCAAAATGGGGAGCCAGCCATTCTGTATCGGTTGAGTACCGGGCAAAGCCTCCTCCTGCCTGGTCATAAATTCCCCCGTAAATCATTTTATCAAGACTGAGCAGGGCCTGCTCTAATGCTTCTTTATTGCCTTTTACATCTGCATAGGACAAAAGAAAATTGATTGTAAATGTTTGAGGGAACTTCGGAGCCCTTCCAAATCCACCCCATTCTCTGTCGGCAGTTTTGATGATGTTTTTAAAGGCATCATCAATTTTCGAAGAATCAAAAGCATCGCCTTTGGGTCCGGAGAGTCCAAATGAATTGGAGGTTTGCAAGTGATCAGTAAGATTTTGTGCCTGCCCAATAACCTCTTCCTTTCTGTTTTTGTACGCATCGGCAATGAAGAAAAGTATGTCCGTCCATGATGGCCGGTTGAACGCTTTTTGCGGAGGGAAATAAGTTCCTCCATAAAAAGGCTGGCGATCCGGAGTTAAAAAAACATTTAAGG
>JAGIAB010000422.1 GCA_017745135.1 Flavisolibacter sp. | reverse complement strand
CTCTGTGTCTTTGTGCCGCTGTGGTTCAAAAAAACTTCCCTGTAATGAATATTTGAAACCTTTAAAGACTGTTTGGACTTTGATGATGAGCGATTGGAACGATGAACGGAGCGTCGCAAACAAAGTCAAATAGTAGCAATGCAGATGGGTACAAAATCCATCTAAAATTCGAACTCCCTTACCTCCGGATGATGGAGTATTTTTTTTGTAAAGCGGTTGTGGTTTTTTTCGGAACCTTGTACATGCCAGATGCCAATAATATTATCTCCGCTCTTTGTTCGTTTGATCCGTTTGTAACTCAGTTGGCATTCGTCAAACAAGTCCTCATACTCTTTAAATAATTCTTCATTGTAGGGGCTTACAATTTTGTAGGTATGCAGTTGATTGATACGGTCAATGACAAACTCCAGCCTGGTAAGCAATAAAAGCGCAGCAAGTACAAGTATGGTGGAAACCATTACCAGTTCATAGGCTCCATCTGCTATTCCCATTCCCAGCGCAGCAACAGCCCAAATGGTAGCCGCAGTCGTAATGCCATTAACCCGGTTATCGCTTTTGAAAATGACTCCTGCGCCCAAAAAGCCTATGCCGGTAACAATATTGGAAGCAATACGCTCAGGACTGGTATGACTCATAAATTTTGAAAACGTAGTAAATAAAAAAGAGCCAAGACAAATGAGGATCATTGTTCTAAAGCCTGCCGATTTACTCCGGTACTCTCTTTCGGTTCCAATCAGTCCGCCCACTACTATCACCATAAGCAGCCTCAATAATAGTGTTTCAAATGAAGGCATGGTCAAAAGTTTGAAAGCGAAGTTAGCCGCTAAATAAATTTGAGATGGTCTGATAATTGTTTTGCAATGAGAAAACAGTGTTATGAAGTTCATTTTGTTTACTCTTGTAATAGCATTTCTTGTTGCTTCCTGTACTACCAAGGAACGGTATTTTGATCTCAATACAAACCAATATGTTGATTTGAAAAAGGACAGCACCAGTGGTTATATGGTTAATTCTAAAAGCGGTGAACCTGTTGATGTGTATGTGGATACAAAAAACCATGATACCATTTATGGAATGACCGGAGAAATTGTGAATGGCAGGATCCATAAAACAGAAGGTGGAAATTGGGTTGTGAAACTGGATGGAGATGAGTATAAAGCAAAGTCAGAGTTGGACAACAGTGCGAAGGTGAAAAGAGAAGGCGATGAATATAAAGCGAAGAACGGAAATTACACGATAAAGAAAGAAGGAGATGGCGACATCAAAATTGAGAATGGAAATACGCAAACAAAAATTGACGGTAAAACCGGTGAGCGAAAAGTAAAGAAGGATAAAAACATTACAGACAAAGTCAAGAAAATATTTGATTAAAAAAAGTCCGTCATGCGACGGACTTTTTTTAATGAATCTGGATCATTTTCGGTGGTCTTGGTTTGGCTTCTTCTTTTTTAGGGACTAATAATCTCAACACTCCATTTTCGTACTTGGCTTCTATTTTATCTGCGTCTACAACTTCCTTAGGTAATTGGAAAGAACGCTGGAAGGATTGATAGCTGAACTCACGCCTGGTGTACCGGTCGCCTTCTTTTACTTCATTCTCATCTTTTTTCTCGCTTGGTAATAATCAAAACATTGCCGTCGAGTTCCACCTTAAAATCTTCCTTATTCATGCCGGGAGCTGCCATTTCCACTTCAAAATTGTCGTTGGTTTCCTTAATGTTCACTAATGGAACGGTAGTGTTGGTGGATGAATTGTTGTTCACGCCCATGTTCAACAGGTCTCTTGTAAAGAAGTCGTCAAACAGGCAAAGGCCCGGGAAGAATTCATTTCTTTTAATGATTGACATAATAACCTCCGTTTTGAAGATTAGAAAATCAATTTTTCAAAATAGAGGTCTTCAAGCAAAATGCCATTGCAAAAAGGACTGAAAATTTTTCAGCGAAAATGTATTTCTGGCAATTTTACGGAGTGCCTTCTGTAACATTATCATTATCGGAATTTCCAAGGCTGTAATACTTATTTTCTTCGTCCCCTTGCCCTAAGGCGTCGGTTTTGGTTTCATCTGTATTGCCGGGAACATCCAGGTCACGTCCACTTCTTTCCTCACCAAAACTTCTTTCATTCAAGGGCTCGTTTTGAAAATCTACATTATCCATCCGTGCGTTCACCAGATTGTCTTCATCAGTTGTGGGCATATAATCGATTTGTTCAAGGGCTTTTCTTTCATTACGGCTTACGTCGGCATCATTGCCTGTTCGCCTAAGGTCCTGGGCATCATCCCTGTCAAAAACATTTACACCTTCTTCATCTGCCGATGAAATGGTGGTATCTCCCAACGAACCTACGGGGGGAGTATTTACAAACTCCTGGCCGGGTATATCTTTTACATCAGGAAGATCAATAAAGGTTTCTTCCGGCTGAAGTTTTTCCCGGTCTTCTTTTGAATCGGGCAGGTCGTTGGGGCTTGATGAGTTTCTTTCCAGTCTGTTTGCGTTCATATCTCTGGTATTCGGATCAGGCCGGTTATTTTTACGATCATTGTTCATAAAGATTTTTTATTGTACTCACTAAAATTTTGTGCCGGAGCATTTATACCACGGCATTAGAGCTAGCCGAAAGAAAAGGTTATGAGCAGGTATTTTTCAGGACGAATATCAATTGCATCGGGTAGCCTGGCAGGTCAAGCCCCATTTGGATAAATTGGAAGAAAGTAAAGAAATAGAGCATGAAATGTGCATTTAAATACTCTGGAACATTTACTGGAAGTTGTTACAAATAAAATGAGTCCGGATCAAGTGAAGCATTACATTAGGGAAGCCGGTGTTGAAGCAAAATTTACAAAAGCGCCGCAAGCCTAATCTAAAGTTGCAGGCACTAAGAAAAACCGTAGAACTACCGAAAAAAAACGTAGTACTACGGTTTTTTTGTTTTAATTATAAATTGATATTGCAGTCGAACCAAAATTTCAGATTATGGCAAGCCAATTTCTCGGAAACAAACATTTCATTAGTTTGGACGAGGCAAAAAAAATGACAAAAAAGTTCCGTGATGATAAGGATAAGATTGTGAAAGATGAATACAAGGGAAAACACGTTTTGCCCAACTGCGAAAGTTTTGACAGGGCTGCTTTTGATGCACTGTTACAAAGAGAAGATTGCAGAGG
>JAGIAB010000421.1 GCA_017745135.1 Flavisolibacter sp. | reverse complement strand
ATTCAAATTGATCTCAGGCCCATCTACGCTTTAGCCGAGAAAAATGTCGACACCGTTTTTACTTCTTCCAATTATCCTGACGGCTGGATACAGGCTGATTGTGCTACCCGTTATAAATACCGTTTCCGAAGATCGCCACTAAGTATGACTATGAATGGCACAATGCTGAATCTTGCTTTCACCGGCTATTATCAAATTGTGGGCTCAACAAGAGCTTGCGTCAATGGAACGGTGCTCTCGCCATGGACACCGGCTTGCCGTTGCGGCTTTGATGAACCTGAACGAAGAGTAAATGTCAGTTTCTCCAATATATTTCAATTGCAACCTGATTTTATCTTGAATTCAAAGATTGTTCGGAACGAACCGAAAGCAATTGATAAATGTTCTGTATGTTTTTGGGGACAGGATATTACATCTGAAGTCATCAAAGGATTAAAAGAGGAACTGGATGCTTCTAAAAAATCAATGGATTCGGCATATGGAAGATTCAATCTTCGTCCTTATATGCAGCAGGCATGGAATATGCTGAATGATGTATATGCTATTCCCGGTGTTGGCTATTTTTCCCTGCATCCAAAAAAATTGAGAATGGAAAACATTAATGCAAAGAATGATCTTCTGAATATCAATATCGGTATTTCCGCAACGCCGGTAGTGAGTTTTGCCAGGCAGGAGACCGCTCCTTCTTCGGTGCCTGATCTTACCAATACCAACAATCCCGGCGGCTTTAATGTTCATCTTGAGGCGGCACTGCAGTATGATTCGCTAAGCAACGTTTTAAATGGCTATTTAGTAAACAAGCGATTTGATGTAACGGAGGGGATTTTCAAAAAGCACATCATCGTTCAACACACTGCCGTGTCAGGTGATAATGATGGAAACCTGAATATAAAAATTGATTTTACAGGCTCATTTGATGGAACAGCCTATTTTGTTGGCAAACCGGTTTATAACGTTGAAAGGAAAACAATTGAAGTACAGGACCTGGATTACGATTTAAAGACGAAAAATTTATTACTGAAGACAGCCAAATGGCTGTTCAATAAAAAAATCCTTAACGAATTGAAAAGCTATACTTCCTTTGATCTATCGCAATACTATGATACGGCTTCTAAAAGTTTAAATAGCTGGCTCAATCGTGAATGGACAAGAGGAATCAGGGGCAGTGGTTCCGTAACCGATCTTAAACTTACTTCGGTATATGCATTGCCGGAGCATTTATTAATAAGAAGCAATTGCGTGGGAAAGTTGAATGTACTGGTATCAGAACTGAATCTAAATTTTTAACTCTGCAATCCTTGTGCCTTCAGCGCTTTCTTATCTTTTCTGAATGAAAAATATCGCTGGGAGAAATAATTAAAAAGAATCACAATTCCTGTAGTGATCAACTGCGATGGTGTTGGGAACCATCCGAAATATTCAACAAAAATTTTCAGGCAGATGTAGTTGATTAACATGCAACCCATGATCACTAAAAAATATCGGAACAGTTGCACTCTCCTTTTCAAATAAGATCCCTGAAAGATCACATACATACTTAAATAAAAGCCTACCGGAAAGGATACGCAGAATGAAAGGAACATTGCTGCAATATGTGGTTGAAATGCAATGAACCCCAGATCGAAAATATGTTTCTGAAAAATGTAGTTGTAGGCCACAAAGTAAACTACAAGTCCAAGAACAGTGTTCGTTCCGCCACAAGCTGCATAGTGATAGGTTTGCAGCGGTAGAAATGGCTTGAAGATCGGATAGAAAATATCCAACACCGCCAAAATGGTTTTTCGTACCTGATTGTGGACCCTTCGCATGAGAGTTGCGAAATTAATAGCAATCCGCTAAGATTTTACAGTGATTTCGTTAAGGATGGCTAAGGAGTCGCTGAAGAAGGTTTCAGAGGTTTAAAAAGTTTCAGAAGTTCAAAAGTAAAAAGAACTCTGGCTTATTGAACTTTTTAAACCTATTAAACCCCTGGAACTTATTTCAGTAAATTGCGGCGCAAATACGTTTTTGGCAAATGAGTTTAGTACAAACAATTAAAGAAGTCAGTGCAAAGGCCATTGAAGATGTTTTTAAGGTTCAAACATCGGCAGATGATATTTTGGTAAATCAGACCAAACCCGAGTTTGAAGGCGACTACACCGTGGTTTTATTTGCTTTGGTAAAACAATTACGTCAATCGCCGGAGCAACTGGGCAAACAAATCGGCGAATACCTGGTTGAAAACAATAAAGAATTATTTACTGCTTACAACGTTATTAAAGGCTTTCTCAATCTTTCTGTGAGTGACCGATACTTCAGCAATTTTCTTTCTCAGAATTATGCAAATGCTGAAATTGGCAAACTGGCAAAAAATGACAGGAAGGTTATAATTGAATATTCCTCTCCTAATACCAACAAGCCTTTACATCTTGGACATTTACGGAATAATTTTTTGGGATGGAGCGTGGCTGAAATCTTAAAAGCCAATGGAAACGACGTAGTAAAAACCTGTGTAGTAAACGATCGTGGCATTCATATTTGCAAAAGCATGATCGCCTGGGAGCTGTTTGCCAATGGTGCAACACCGGAAACTACCGGAACCAAAGGCGACCATTTTGTTGGTGATTATTATGTGAAGTTTAGCAATGAACAAAAGAAAGAAACAGAGAAGTTGATTGCTGAAGGACAGTCAAAAGAAGAAGCGGAACGTAATGCCCCCATCATGCAAAAGACGCAACAAATGCTTGTGGATTGGGAAGATGGAAAGCCCCAAGTGATCGACCTGTGGAAGAAGATGAATAGCTGGGTGTACAAGGGCTTTGATGAAACGTATAAAAGGATCGGAAGTGATTTTGATAAAATCTATTATGAAAGTGAAACCTATTTGCTGGGTAAAAAATTTGTTGAGCAAGGCCTAGAAGAAGGTGTGTTTTACCGCAAAGACGATGGCAGCGTTTGGATTGATTTGACAAGTGAAGGTTTGGATGAAAAATTGGTTTTGAGAAAAGATGGCACTTCGGTTTATATAACCCAGGACCTTGGATTAGCCGAAGAGAAGTACAAAGATTTTCATTACGATCAAAGTGCGTATGTGATAGCCGATGAACAGAATTATCACATGAAGGTGCTTGAACTGATCTTAAAAAAATTAGGCAAGCCTTATGCTGATGGTATTTTTCATTTGAGCTATGGAATGGTTGATTTACCAACGGGA
>JAGIAB010000420.1 GCA_017745135.1 Flavisolibacter sp. | reverse complement strand
CCCCCATAACCAAAGATTTTTTTTACCCACTGAACGAACTTCCAAATGTAAACTTCCAGGTGGTGAGTGCGGAACAACTTGCCATAAGTAATGAAAAATATCATGCAGTAGTTTGCAGCGAAGTATTGGAACATCTTAACGAACCTCATAAACTTTTAAATGTTTTATACCACTCGTTGAAGAATGAAGGCGTACTGATTGTAACAGTGCCAAATGGCAAAGGACCAAGAGAAGTTTTCGTGACAAAACCAGTTCAATCGCTCAAGAAAAAAAATAACTGGTTGTGGAAGTTCGTTCAGTGGGTAAAAAAAATCTTTGGTTATGGGGGAACAACCGTTCAATCATCAGCTGATGATTTGACACACATCCAGTTCTTTACAAAAAAATCCTTAGAGCAATTAGCTGATACTACATCATTCAAAATCGTTCGTTTTGGAAAAACGAATTTCATTGAAGATGTGTTTCCATTTTCGCTTTTCACGAAGCGAATAAAATTCTTACAGAAGCTGGATTGTGCTGTAGCGGAAAAACTGCCTCACACATTAAACGGTGGTTTTGTAACGGTATGGAAAAAGAAGGTATCCGTTTGAGATTCGTAACAATAAAAATGAAAATTCTCTTTTACATATTTCTTGTTGCACAACTGGTAATTGCTTTTTACCTGTTGCAGCCTTTCTTTTTGTGGTGTCTTCATTATTTGAAAAAACTTATCTGGCCTTATAAATCGCCGATCCATAAGAAGCCGCTGGTAAAAAAGGATTTTGATTTTGCTGCTATCATTACGGCACACCAGGATATCCGGTTCATTCCGCCACTGGTTGATTCATTACTCAAACAAAAGTATTTGAACTTTCACGTGTATGTAGTTGCCGATGCTTGTGATATTACAGGTTTATATTTCGATGACGATAAGGTTTCCTTGTTAAAGCCGGAAAAGGATTTTCATGCAAAGATTAAATCCATTCAGTTTGCGGTAAGCCATTTTGTAAGAAAGCATGATGCTCTCGTGATTTTTGATTCTGATAACCTGGTTCATCCCGATTACTTCAACGTATTAAACAAATATTTCCAACAAGGTTATCGTGCAGTGCAAACCCAAATGTTGTCGAAGAATACATCTACTGTTTATTCAAGACTGGATTCGATCGGTCACATTTATCATACTTTTTTAGAAAGGCAAATGAGGATGGAACTCGGTCTTTCGGCTCATATTCTTGGATTGGGCATTGCTATTGAACTTGAATTGTATAAAGAGATCATGTACAAAGACCGCCTTGGCGGGTTTGATAAAAAATTGCAGGCCGATATCGTAAAAAAAATCCCGAGACTTGCATATGCTGAGGAAGCCATTGTATATGATGAGAAAGTTGATGACGGCAAAACATTAGAGAAGCAAAGAACAAGGTGGATCTTTACTTATTTTCATTATTTCAAAACTAATTGGAACCTTTTCTTTACCGGGATAAAACGCTTTAATGTAAACCTGATTTATTTTGGCCTGATCGTTTTAAGACCACCGCTGTTTATTGTTCTTGGATCGGCACTTTTATTTGGGTTGATTAATTTATTTGTTGCGCCTGTTTATTCTTTGATTTGGGTAGGAATACTTTTTATTTATGTACTTAGTTTTATCCTCATTGTTTTAACACAAAGCAAACAAAGAGGAATGGCTGAGGCATTGTTCTTTGTTCCGGTGTTTGTTTTGCGACAAGTAAAGGCTCTTCTGAAAATAAAGCAAGCTGGGAAATCATTTTTAAAGACAGAACATACAAAGGTTTTGTACATTGAAGATATATTGAATGAAACTGCTTAAAAGATTTTATTACAGCAGCACCCGTTTTCTTCCCCTGCAATTTCTATTAAGAACTTCGCCGGTAAAATCTGTTTTCCCCTATCATCATATCGTTTCGGATGAAGAGGTGCCGCACATCAGCAACCTCTATCCATACAAAAACACAGTTGAGTTCAAAAAGGATCTTGAATTTCTATTAAAAAGGTTTGAACCTATTCATCCAACTGATCTTATAAGCTTTATCGAGAACCATAATCGGTTACCGGAGAAAAAATTTTTACTCACGTTCGACGATGGCTTCAAAGAAATTTATGAAGTGGTTGCACCGATTCTGAAATCGAAAGGTGTTTCGGCTATATTCTTTATTAATCCTGCATTCATTGATAATAAAGAAATGTTTTATAGGAATAAGATCAGCGTTCTGCTTGGAGAGATCAAAAAGCAAAATCAACCTTCTATTTTGAAAAGGATCGCTGAGATCATATCTACACCTTCGGAAGAATACGGGGAAATAAGAGACGCACTACTTAAAGTCAAACAAGCAAATAAAGAGAAACTTGACGAAGTTGCAACTGTTCTTGAACTATCATTTGAAGACTATCTCCGGAAAAAACGACCATGGTTGACAACGCCGGAATTAAAAGAGCTGTCTTCGCAGGGATTTTATTTGGGCGGGCATAGCTGGAACCATCCTTATTATCAATCGTTACCTTTTAATGAACAGGTGAAGCAAACAATTGATTCGTGTAGTTATGTCAAACAATTTCAAAATCATAAAACAACCTTTGCATTTCCGCATTTTGATACCGATCTTTCGCAGAAGTTGTTTGATCGGTTACTAAAGACGGAACATAAAATTGATTTATTGTTTGGTACTCAAAATCAAAAAAATGAAATCCAGAATAAAATGATTCACCGTTTTAATTGCGAAAGACCTGGTCTTCCAATTGATCAACACATAAAAGGTATATTGTTGTATTCTATACTGCAAAAACTTTCTAATAAACAAAATATAATACGCAAACATGCTTAGCACCAAAGCCAAGGAATCAATGGGATTTTTATTTCCCATTCTTAATAAAGTTAGATTGTACGGCCTGCGGATGAAGTATGCCGGTGATAAAGTGCATTGCGCTTGTTGTGGAAGTGCATACCGTGAGTTTGCACCATTTGGGGGGGCGAGAAGAAAAAATGCATGGTGTCCAAAGTGCGAAAGTTTGGAAAGACATCGCCTTCTTGCTATGTATTTCCAAAACAAGACAGACATCTATAAAAAACCTTTGCGCCTTTTGCATGTTGCTCCTGAAACTATTTTCTATAACAAGTTTATCAACCAACCGAACATAGGCTATTATCCGGCAGATAAATTCAACAAGATGTATCCTGCAGGAACGCACTATATGGA
>JAGIAB010000041.1:4373-26265 GCA_017745135.1 Flavisolibacter sp. | reverse complement strand
CCGCTATATAGTGCAAGGCAGGGATTGCCGGCATGGCACTGTCGGCTTCACTCCATTTTTTTACTTCATCCAATAATTTCGGGATCATTTCCGATTTAGGCCATTTTCCCAGTGCACCCATTTTGTTGGAATACAGATTTCCATAATAAGCAACAATGCGGTTAAAAGGAAGAATCGCTCCGGGTAAAGGCAAAGGAGCATGCTTTACAGGCCATCTGCCCGACGAATCGCCATTGGCAACATACTGCATTAACTGGTTGTACTTTGCCGAGTCAAAAGTTGTTGATGAACTGGCAGGAGGATCTTTTTGTTCCTTACCTGTTGAGTCTTGTGCTGCAGCAGTTTTAGCGGCCTGGCCGTTGTTATTGCATGAAAGAATGATCAATGCAAACAAAATGGGAAGAAGCGGGAAATAGTTTTTCATAAAATTGATGTAGGCTCGAAGATATTTGAAAAACCTATCTATTAAAAGTTCTGAATTCAAAATTTTATGTGAAGAGTAGTATTTTTTATTTGAACCTTTTATATTGTGTCAACTAAAACTGACCAATATGGATACACTTTCTGTTTCTGCTATTATTTTTATTTGCCTCTTTTCCTTTATTGTTGCCATTTTCCTGATTGCCGCTCAATGGAAAATTTATCAAAAAGCTGATCAACCGGGCTGGGCCTGCATTATTCCCCTTTACAATACGCTTGTATTGCTAAAAATCGTTGGCAAACCCTGGTGGTGGCTGCTTTTAATGTTGATACCCTTCGTCAACATTGTTTTTGCTATCTGGATGGTGAACCTGCTTTCAAAAAGCTTTGGGAAAGACACAGGCTTTACTCTTGGATTGATCTTTCTTGGTTTCATCTTCTATCCTGTTCTTGGATTTGGCAGTGCCCGGTATCGTGGCCCTTACGGCGATCCGCAAAAATTCCAGGAATACCAGCAAACTCACAGGTTTGACTTCGAACAATAAAGCAAAAGCCCCGTCCACAGAGACGGGATTTTTGTTTTACTGGCACAACATTTTTCCTTCTTTCCAAAAATGTTTTATGGATATAAGAGACCCACGCCGCAATGTACCAACAGAAAAGGGAAGAGATAATGATCCCAATCTCAGGGACGAGACCGCAATTCAACCCGGAATTAGTACGGTAAGTAACAGTGACTATGACGAGGATAACGAAAAACTTACGGAAACCGCAGCCGATGATTTCAGAGAAGGAGATAATAATGAGGATTCGAAACCAGATCCCTCGTTTGATGAAGTAGATTATGATTAATATCAAAAACGTCCCGCCAAAAGCGGGACGTTTAATGAAAAGCCACTATCAACACAAGATCATTCGCTGCTTTCAGTGTTATTGTTTTGCTGCCTGTTTCTGCGGCCTCCAGAACTCATACCTCCTCTTCTTCCAATTTCACTCATGTGCTCACGATTCTGGCTAACGATCTGGCCTCCTTTCTTTCCTGCTTTTCTGGCCTCATCACTATTCCACTCATGTGCCACACCAAGTTTGTGGGCAGCACGTCCGCCTTCGCTTGCAATTTGTTTTTGCCGCTCAGGACTCATGGCTGCAAATCCCCTATTGGACCTCCGGCCATTGGCACCATTGGAAACTTCTTGTTGCTGATCGTTCATGCCGTCGAAACCACGGCTCAACTCCTCTTGTCTTTCATTGTTTTGATTTTCTATTTGTCCGGCTGATGACATACCACTACATTTAAAAGGTTAACAATTGCTGGTTTAAAAGGCTTATCAACAAAATAATGCCTAAGCTATTTAAAGCGGAGTGGTAGAGTTTGTGTGTAAAATTCGCTATAGAAATCAACAATTTGTGTAATAAAAGGGCAAAGTGAGCAAGCGAACAGAGCAGCAACGATTTTTCTTTGTTTAATCAGGGCTAAGAAACAACAACTGTTTAGTAGGGGATTTCCCGTAAGCTTTTTGCGCTCCTATTCATCTTTTTTGACTACAGATGGAATAATGCTAGAGTTTATCTTTAAGAACTTTCAGAGGCCGCTTTTTTATTTACGCACCACCGTAAAGTTGTTGAAATCCTCATCAGGCATTGGAGTTGCTGCTAAACCTGTAACAATTGCTTTTCGCGGACCACGTTTACACCAACTCATAAATTTCTGAAGTTGCTCATCGGTTCCGCTGGCTACTATTTCAACATCGCCTTCTTCCGTGTTCTTTACCCAGCCTCTTACTCCAATTTCATCGGCCACATCTTTGGCCGTGGCACGAAAGAACACTCCCTGTACTCTTCCCTTGATAATTAAGTGGACTGTTGGCATACTATTTTCGAAAATAATTAAAACGGTCGTATGGAGGAGAAACAAAATAATCCGGCTGATAACACAAGAAGGAAGCCATATGTTATTCCTCCGAACGAAGTGGTTCAAAATCCAAACCCGAAGGCAAATGAAAACATTCGTGTACGCACCGATGAACCCAAACCTCAAAACAATGAGCCAGCCCAGGGCGTAGGCAGCGAAATAACCGATGGTGAAGATGCTTAATTAAAAATATTCTTATGCAGAAAAAAGACAGAGATCAGCATTCAAATAAAAGCAGCGATACAACAATTTATTTAACTCCGGATAGCACTTTGCAAACTCCTGAGGAAGAACATCATGATAAAAGTATTGACCCAAGAAAGGATAACACAATAGGAGTTTCCAATGATGATCTTCATGAAACGGATGCGGACCGGTTTACAGGTAGTGACAGAGCAGGCACGGCAGAGAGGAAAGATAATGAGATAAAAAGCGAGTAGAGGAGTTACAGGTTGCAGGTTTCATGTTTGCAAGGCTACCAACTCATTACTGACTACTCATTTTCTTCATTGCCCTAATCATTTGACCAAAATCCCATTTTTTATTCAATGCATTTAGGGTAGCAGCAATCCGTTTTGCCTTCGTAGGATCTGTTTTTGCGCTATTGATCCAATTGGTAAAATAATTTTGATGGCCCTTTGATAAGCTATTGAAATAGTCAAATGCCTGGGGTTCATCGTGCAAGCATTCTATTAATTCTTCCGGCGGTTTGATCTCATTTGTATCAACATCCATCTTCACTTTTACAACTGCACCTTTTTGCTTTTTGATTGCTTTGCGCATGGCGGCATTCAATGCCATAATAAAATCACCGCCACCCATTGGCAATAAAGCGATCATTGAAAATTCGTACTCATCCAGCCTGCCCTTTACCCTGAAACCTTTTTTGTTGTTGGGATTTAATTTTTGTGCAATAGCCGCAGGAATTTCAATGTAAGTCCATCCTGTTTTTTCGCCCTGGCTATCAAATTTTTTTATGGTAGCATTGAATTGAACCATCAATATTCAATTTTATTTTCCATCCTCTTCCATTCTTCAAAAACATCGATTGCTTTCTGATGTGGATGCTGAACAAACTCAATTGTTCTTTCGCTATCCAGCTTTTCAATTTCTTCATAAATGAAATGATCATCAAAGTGAATTGCTGCTGCGTCGCTCTTAGTATTCGCATAAATCACTCTTCTTGGTCTTGCCCAGTAAATGGCACCAATGCACATGGGACAAGGCTCACAACTTGCATAGACATCGCAATCGGTCAGTTGAAAACTGTTTAACGTTTTACAGGCATTTCGAATGGCTACTACTTCGGCATGTGCGGTGGGATCGTTTGTAGTAGCTACCTCGTTACATCCCTCACCAATAATCTTTCCATCCTTCACGATCACGCATCCAAAAGGTCCTCCTTTTCCTGATCGCATTCCCTCTCTTGAAAGCTCAATCGCTCTTTCTAAAAATTGTTGTTCGCTAGTAGTCATCCCGCAATTTACGGAGTTTCGAAATCAGCAGGGTCAGAGTGTCAACTAAACACCAGACACACGGATTAAAAACTATAATGCTCTATCAAGAAAGCTAACAGTTGTCAGCATATTTATGAATTTTGTCTGTGAATTATGATTATGGAAAGAATTGAAGTTATCAAAGGAGATATTACAAAACTAAAAGTGGATGCCATTGTGAATGCAGCCAATTCCTCGTTGATGGGTGGTGGCGGTGTTGATGGTGCCATACATCGTGCAGGCGGGCCAGCCATTTTAGAAGAGTGTAAAAAGATTGTCGCCAGGCAAGGCGGTTGTAAAACAGGGGAAGCTGTGATTACCACTGCTGGTAACCTTCCTGCAAAATATGTTATTCATACGGTTGGACCGGTATGGAACGGAGGTAATGGTAATGAAAATGAAAAACTGGCGAATTGTTATTTGAATTCATTGAGGTTAGCAGTTGAGCACAATTGCAAAACCATTGCCTTCCCAAATATCAGTACAGGTGTTTATCGCTTTCCAAAAGAAGAAGCGGCAAAAATTTCTGTTGAGAGCATTCAAGAATTTCTTTTTGGCAACAATTCAATTGAAAGGGCAATTATCGTTTGCTTTGATGACGAAAACTTCAGGCATGTGCAGAATAGAATTACCGAACACACAAGTGAGTGATCATCGCCCTGAGGCGAGACAGGCACAACGAAAGCTGATAGTAGTCCCGATAGCTATCGGGACAGCTAAGTTCATAATCAAACAAATCGACAAACCTCTGATCTGCTATTTTATCAAAAACACTTTTCTTAGATAAAACAAAAGCCCCGCAAAAAAGCGGGGCCCTGGCGTTTGGCATAGACCGTAATCAAGAAAGCTTTTTTCTCAAAGTGAAAATTCCGGCTGATGCTGCAAGGGCAACAGTTACCTGGAAAAAATTCTTTGATTTCTTTTCTTTTGGCTTATAAGGTTTGTAAACAGAAACATCTCCTTTTAATGCAGCTTCAATTGCCGATTCAAAATCATGAAGGGCAATAGCCATGTCCGCATCATCGCTGAAGGCTTCACCGTTACTGTGTTCACCATGCAAACAAATCCTTGTGAATTGCGTGTCTAATGGGAGAATGGTAACATCAACATAATACTCCGTGTTTTTTTGTGGAAGCTGGTAACAAAATTTGAACGATTGCAGCTTTATATTTTCTGCCATCAGTTTAATGTTCGGCACAAAAACAGGAATTGACAATAAGCTTTCCCTGGCCTGAACTTCTGTGGCTTCAACAAAGGATTCTCTTGAAAGGAAATTTTGGCGCGGCATTGGCTTTTCATTTATTGGTTTACGGATCGGTTTGCATTGCTAAAGTATGCGCCCCGCTTTAAAAAAACAATCGGTAAATCTCTTTAAAAACAGAAGTAAAAACACGTCGGCGGCTTAGTAGAAACAGGCTTTACAACTCAGGCTCCATGTGGTTTTCACAGTTGTAAAGAGCAGTTTATGGCACTACAATTGCCGGGTAAGTTGTATGGCAACAATTCATTTAAACGCTCAGGGCTTTAAAGACAAGATTTTTAATTACGAGACCGAACAGGAATGGAAGTTTAAAGGCGACAAAGCAGCTATTATAGATTTTTATGCTGATTGGTGCGGCCCCTGTAAATCCATTGCACCTGTATTGGAAGAATTATCGGATGAATACAAAGACCAATTGGTGATTTATAAAATTGATACGGATAAAGAAATGGAATTGTCTTCGCTTTTTGGTATTCAAAGCATCCCTACTTTGCTTTTTATTCCTCTACAGGGAAATCCAATGGTACAGAAAGGTGCTTTGCCCAAAAACATTTTGCAACAGATTATTGAGGAAAGGCTGTTGCAAGATGCTGACGCCAAGAAATAATTCGTCAATATTATTAGCGCCTTTTTTGTTGTGATCTTTTCAACTTCCCGTAAAGAATCATTCTTTCGTGCCGCTTTATCCATAGATTGAAAATTTTGATTCATTAATCATTGCTTTTTTAATGGCGCTAATCGTACTGATGAATCTCTTCTTATAATTGTCATGTTCATAGCATTGCCCCACATGTTGATGCCTGCATAAGGACTCTTGCCATTTACATTCATAGGAGCGCCGATGCTTCCAAAGGTTGCGAGGCTGGTTCCTGTACCAACAGCACCGCTACCGGTTTGTGTACCGAAAGTAACAGCGCCAGTAGTGGCTAAAATAATTTTTCCGTCAGCAAATCCATAAGCCCTTTTAGGCATGCCAATAATGCCTGATTTATTGAAGGAGATATCGGCGCCATTAGCTCTTTTGTTGAGAGTAGTAAGGATGGGGTCTGTAATTGTGTACCTTGTTTGTGGAGAAAATAAAATACTGGTGTTTGCCTTTGCAGGATAACCGGCTGTTGTATTGAATGTTTCTATAGTGCCGGATTTAGAAATTGATTTATTACCAGCTTTATTTTTGGAAGCTGTTTTCGATTGAACTGCCTGCTTTGTTTTTGATTTACTTGATTTTGTTTGCGCTACAGTTGTAGCATTGATCAGAAGCAAGATTCCTGCACACCAAAATATCCGTTTCATAACTTCTTTTCATAGTATACCACAAATGCATTGCCATTTACAGAGTTTGTAATTCATATTTCTGCGCCAAACAACATCGGAGATTTAAGGCACTCCCAAAGTATCATCTTCATCCATTGGCATAGCAGATGGAGTACTGCTGTCTGTATTTTGTTTTTCCTCTTCCCCTTCCCTTATGCCTTCCTTCCATTGCTTCTGGCGGTCTGTAGAGTTTTTGTCGATCATAAAATTACCCGAACTTTCCTCTTCCACCTCGCGGAAGTTGATGTGCTTTTCGCGATTGGATTCCGAAGGAGCATCCAAATGGCGATCAGTTCCGCCTTGATCTTTTTCCTTCATAATTGTTTTTGAGAATTGAGAACGAAATTGGTGCCAGAAGACCTTAGCAATGCTGACCCAGCAACCAGTAAAGCACCAAAAAAATAAGTATTGTGCTCAAACAACCTCCACCCAGCTTTTTAGCTCCGTAACCTGCAATTAAAGCTCTTAACCAATTAGGCATAAATTATTTTTTGGCAGAGGTTTAAAAAACCGTACCAACTAGGCCCATCAATGAATTGCGCATCAGGCTGGCTTAATATTTTTATTGGCCGGAGTAAGATGAGGTGTGGGAAATGAAACTCGGAACGACAAGAGTAGAAACTTTCAGTGATGGTGTGATCTCCATTATCATCACTATCATGGTGCTTACCATAAAAATTCCCGATGTAACCAAACCATCTTCTGAATGGGTGTTCAAACATGAATTGAAACACTTGCTACCCTATATTGTCACGTATGCTTTTAGCTTTATGATGATTGGAATTTTCTGGATCAACCATCATCATATGTTTCATCTTTTGGAAAAAACGGATGAATCATTGCTGGTACAAAACCTGCTTTTTCTTTTTTTCATGAGTCTCATTCCGCTAGGAACAGCCATGGTGAGTGGTAATCCTAAATTGCCGGAATCGGCTGCTGTATATGGTAGCATTATGCTGTTAACCACTCTTTCCTTTGCAATTATGCGTGTACATACCTTAAGAAAGAACCTTGTACATAAAGATTCGGATAAAAAAATTACCGATACTATCAGGTGGATCTCACTCAAAGCGAGAACGAAAAGCATTATCGGGTCGATTGCTTATTTATGTGCAGTTCCGCTTGCTTTTGTAAATGTTTATCTTACTTATTTCATTTTCTTAATTCCGCCCATTATTTTTTTTATTCCGGATGGTGTTGATGATGAAGAATTTGCCCAAAAGATCGAAGAAAAAAACAACTGAATTGAAACAGAGATTCGAAAACTGCATAAGTTGTTTTGGTGCATTGAACAAAGACTAAACACTGGCTGCGATGGTTGAATAAAAGGAATTGATCTATTGCTTCACTTTAAATGACCAGGTTATCCAAAACTCAGCAACCAGTTCATTATGTTGATTAAAACCTGAAGACAAAACCCTGATGTTTTGAGACTCGCCGGTGGCTGTTGCTGTTTCGATGGTTTGCTTAATTGCTGCTCCTTCTTCACAAACAAACCTGATGAGGCCTGTTGCTCTTTTATAAAACTTCCCTTCGACACCTGTAACCAGCATTGAAATTTTGGGTGAACGTTTATAAATATTTCCCAGGGCTAAAATTCCTGTGCTCATTTCTGCCGCCATGCTTAAACAGGCAAAATAGGTGCAGCGAAAAGGGTTTCTTGTAAACCATTTATACGGAACAGATACCATGGAACTTTTTTGGTTTACCGATTTTATTTTCACGCCTGAGAAATAGGCTGCCGGTAAATTTTTCAGAAGAAACAGCCTGAACTTAACAGGGTTTTTCACCAAAGCAAAAAATGCAGTGGAAGAATGTGCTGCACTGGTGCCGATGCTTTCCATCAGCTAAAGTTATTTCTTATAACTTGATTCTTTGGATATCAATGTTTGCATTAAAGACGAAGCAATTCTTTGTGTGGACTTGAAAAATTGGTTCCAAAAATGACTAGAGAAGTCTACTCTTCTTTTTATTCACCAATCTTTCTTTGAGAAAATAAACAACAATTCCCGCTGTGGCAAACAGCCCGCCATACAAAGCAAACCTGCCCGTAGATACAAAAAGAAAGATCCAGACTGCAATGGAAAGAATTACAGGAATGGGGAACAACCACATTTTGAAAGGCAGTTCTTTACTTCCAAATCTTTTTCGCAGCAAAACAACTCCAACTGCCTGTCCAATGAATTGAACTAAAATCCGCATGGCCAAAATTGCTTTGATGGCATCACCCAATTTAAAAATCAAGCTAAATAAAAACCCGGTTGCACATAAAACAATCAGGGAAATATGAGGAAAATCTTTTGTCGGGTGAAGTTTTGAAAATACTTTAAAAAAATTGCCGTCGACTGCCGCAGCATAAGGCACACGGGAATAGCCAAGAACGACAGCAAACAAGGATGACAAAGCAATACAAAGAATTAAGGGGGTAACTAAAACCGCTGCATTACCTCCAAACAAATTCTCCATGAAGGAACTCACCAAAAACTTATCACTCTCTTTTACCGATTGCCAGGGCATTACACTCATCACACTAAGGTTCATCAGCAAATACAGAAGGGCAATACCAGCTATTGAAATAAAAATACTGCGTGGAATATTTCGCCCGGGATTTTTGATCTCTCCACCTAAATGACAAACATTATAATATCCAAGGTAGGCATACACGGTTTGAACAGATCCGAGGCCAATTGCTGAAACAAAATCTTTATTGAAAAAACTTTCTCCGTTAACAGGAATCAAATTGACTGCATGCTGTTGATGACTCAATCCACTGATGATGATCCATAGAATGGTTAAAATAACAATCGTCCCCAGTACAACAGAAATTTTTCCGATGGTTTCTATTTTTCTATAGAGCAATAAAAAAATAACAATCACCAGTCCGCCGGAAACGGCTTTTTGTTCCCAAAAACTCAAATCAACGAGATAAGAAAGATATTGAGCAAAACCAATAGCACCGGAAGCAACAACTAATGGAGCCTGTATGCTTGTTTGCCACACAAATAAAAAACTCATCAACCTCCCGCCTTTTTCACCGAAGGCAATCCTGTGAAAATTATAAGTGCCGCCGGCCAATGGATACTTTGCACCCAGTTCGCTCCAGATCATACCATCAATAAAAGCTACCATTGCTCCAAATATCCAAGCCCACAAAAAAAGCCCATTATGAAAATAGCTTACCACAAGGGGCATCACTACAAAAGGCCCGATGCCCACCATGTCTATCATATTAATAGCCGTTGCCTGTAATAAGCTGATCTTTCGCTTCAATGTATTCATGAAGAAACAAAACTAAGAAACGTGAATCGTGAATAGTCAATCAGTGAACAATGAATGCTAATACATGTCGTATCTTAAACGTTTATCACATTTTCTGACTTCTGACTTCCTTAAACCTTTCTAAAAACTCTGATTACCAAGGAAAAAATTTGGTACATCTTATCATCGCCTTTATTTTTGCACTCCTTTCGGATTGAGCTATGGTGTAACGGTAGCACTACAGATTTTGGTTCTGTCTGTCTAGGTTCGAATCCTAGTAGCTCAACATAACAGGATTTCTCTTGTTACAGTAGTAAAAACGTTTGCCAATGGCAGACGTTTTTTTATTGATATATGCACATAAAGTAACTCTTCCCTGGCAAACGCTTGCTTTTTAAATTTAATGAGCTGCCGGGTTGAAATCACTCTCAAGTTCAGAATTGCTTTCTTCACTACACGAAGCAAACCGCTGCGTCAATGCAAATAGGTACTGCTACGTAATTTTTACTTCCCGTATTGCTACGAATAAAAATTTTCTGCTTCCTGTAGATTTTTGTTGATCTGGAAAGAATCTTATTCCAGGTTTCGATTTCACTCTAAACAATGCAAGGCATGAGACACAGACAATCCTTTTTTACTTTTCTTTTTCTTGTGATAACAATTACCGCCTGCAACAAAGAAAAACCCGGAGATAGTACCACTAATGGCCAGGAACCTGCAACAGGAAATGGCGTTCTGAAAGGCGTTGTTTATTCGCCGAACGGCAAGGTGCCACTGGCTTCGGTTGTTGTGGAAACAACCGTGAACGGAGCAAAAAAGCAGATACCTCTGACAAAGACGGAAAGTTTTCGCTGGAATTACCCGCCGGTGAATACAATGTAAAAATGTTTACCGGCGCCGGCGACCGGCTGTCCCTACAAAAAACTTTTAGCGTGAAAGCAGGCAAAACAAAGGAAGTTCCTGCTGCGCAAAGCACCCTTTCCTTCAGTGGAAAAATTGCTTATGTCAAAGGCGCTTTTGATTCCATCCAAACTCTGATCACAGAAATGGGCATCCCGGTTACAGCGTTGAATTTGGAAGACGCACAGGATTTCAACAAACTGAAACAATATGATGTACTGCTGTTGAATTGCAATTCGGAGTTTTTTGATTATGGCAACGACCGGATTCTTGAAAGGTTTTTACAGGAGGGTCGCAGCATTTATGCTTCGGACTGGGAAATTGAAAAACTTTCTGCACAGGACTTCGGCTTTATCCCCGAAAACCTGCTTTCCTACGATTACGCCGGTGTGGAGGAGATCACAGAAGGAAATATATTGTTTGAGCCGTTTAAAAAAGCCTTGGGCAAAAGCAAAATCTCCATTGATTTTAACCTGTCCGGGTATGTCCGTATTACCCAGCTTACCCGCAATGACGACCGCTTTAAAGTATTGGTGGATCACCCACAGAAAGGACCGCTGGCCGTAAGCATTCAATGGGGACCAACGCATCTTTCCCCACTCGAAATTCCAACCGGCGGAAAAATCATTTACACCACGTTTCACGATGCCAAACTATCAGCCGATGTAAAGTTGGTGCTGCAGCAAACGATCCTGCAGTTCTAAGCCTTTGAAAACTGCAGTTTAGATAGAGCACTGCAAAGCATTAGCTTAATGAAGGTTCCCAAAAAGAACATTTGCTGTTTCCTTTCGGCTTACTCCAGCAAGCCGCGGCGCTGCGCTTCTTTGGTTAACCCTGCCAGATTTTTAATGCCCAGCTTTTGCGTCAGGTTAAAACGGTGCGCCTCCACTGTGCGCAGACTGATAAATAATTTGTCGGCAATCTGCTGGTTGGAATATTCCTCGACAATGAGTTTTAAAATTTCTGATTCCCTCTTGGTAAGCACCACTTCAAAGGAAGACCGCCGTTCACCGGTGATGCTTTCCTTGAGCATTATCTTCTCCACTTTCCTGTCTATGTACATTTCGCCTTCCATCAATTTTGTAATAGCCTCCAGGATGGTCTGGTGGTCGGCATTTTTCAGCAGATAGCCCAATGCTCCGTTGCGCATGGCATTTTTCACATAGTGCGAATTTTCAAAGCTGCTGAAGGCAAGCACTTTTATAGCCGGAAAATGTTTGCGAATCTGCCGGGTCAGTTCAATGCCGTCTATTCCAGGCATTTGAATATCCATCATAAGCAGGTCTACGCTTACGGTTTCCAGTTGCTGCAGTACGGCATTACTTTCTGAAGCTGTATAGACAACCGATAAATGACCGAAATTAGAAAGCATGGTGGTCAGTCCATTGATCACCACCTGATGGTCGTCCACAATACCGATACGGATTTTTTGCATGATTAAATCTTATAATTGCTGATATCAATTCCTATAAAGGCGGTCATTCCCTGCTCGGGCTGGGCATCAATCTCCAGTGTACCGTTCATGGCCTGGATGCGGTGACGGAGGCTGTTTAAACCCGTGCCGGATGACATCGGCTTCGTCTTATCAAATCCAATCCCGTTATCTTCTATGGTAATGGATAAAAAATCATCCTGCACGTTGAGTTGCACCGTAGCTTCTGTTGCCTGGGAGTGTTTTACAATATTATTGAGCAGTTCCTGTACAATACGGTACACCGTCAATTCAAAGCCCATGGAAAATCGACCGATCACCCCAAACGCGTCGTACTGGATTTTGAGTACCTGCTCATTGGAAATGTTGTTGCAGAACCGTCGCAAAGCCTCTTCCAGGCCGTGTTGCGTCAGTATCTCGGGCATAAGGTTGTGCGAGGTGAGGCGCACTTCCTGGCTGGAATCATCCAACAGCTTTACGGCCTGAGTGAACTCCTTTGTGTCCTTTATGGCGTCGTTTTTAATAGACAGGCTGCTTAACTGCATTTTAGCTGCGGCCAACATTCCGGCTACACCGTCATGAAGATCTTTGGCAATGCGGCTGCGTTCTTTTTCCTCACCTTCCATCGCAGCCTGCAATAATTGCAACTCCTTTTCCCGCTGCAAGGTTTGCAGTTGCTGCTCATGCAAGCGACGCCGGTTCCTGTAGTGCCAATACACGGATGCGGCTACCAGCAAAGCGAGCAAAGTAGCGGCAATGCTGTAGGTTGTCGTTTGACGGGAACGTTGCAATTGCACTTCTTTCTGACTGATCTGGAGTTTTTGCTGCGACAATTCTTTTTCCTTTTGTGCGGTCCGGTATTTTACTTCCATCTCCGAAACGCTACGCTTTGTATTCTCGTTGCTGATGCTATCGCGATAGTAGATGTACTTTTTATAAAAGTCAAAGGCCCTGGAAGGATCGCCGTGTAAGGCATAGGCATCCGAAAGCGCTTCATAGATATGGTACAATTGGGCTACGGTGCCTTTCTCCTGTGCCAACTGGCGAGCTTTATTCAGATAGCTGATCCGCATCACCTGGCCCCCGGTCAATTTATAGCCATCGGCCAGGCACATAAGTCCGATCAATTGATAGGGCACACTGCCCGCTTCGGTAGCGGCTTTAGAAAGTTCTTTTGCATGATGTATGGCTTCTGATCCTTTTTCCCAGTTAATAAACAGATCCGATAAATAGGCATGGGCCAAACAAAGGTGATAACTATTATTTGTCAGCTTCGCCAGTTTCAATGCCTGCATGGCATTGGGATAGGCTTCTGAATACTTCTTTTGACCCGTAAGGCAGGCACTCATTCCCGAGTAAGCCGTAATATGCAGTAAGGTATCTTTTTTCTCGCTGTCGCTGCTTTGTGCTTTTTTAAAATACGAGAGGGCTTTATCATACTCATTGAGATTGTACAACATGTTTCCCATGTTAAGATAACAGTTGTAAAGCAGCCGTTTGTACGGGGAACCTTCCAAAAGGCTGATCGCTTTGTTCAGGCTTTGTACACTTAGTTCAAGATTACCCACCCTTTCTGAGATTGCATTGATGTTCATATAACATTTGGCAATCATTTCCAGGTGATCTCTTTTGCGGTTTGGACTTTCCAGGTACCGAAGAGCCGTTTGGTAGCCGGCGATAGCTGCACTGTCGTTTGCCCGGTCGGTTTCAACACCGGCAAGCACAAACCAGGCTTCGCCAATCCGCGGTGTATCCTTTAGTTTGGTGCTGATTTTTAGCACTTCCCTGTAAACTTTGGATAACTTATCGCCGTCGGTGTCTTTAAAGGGTTCCGCATAGGTCATTAACCTTTTGACCTTAGCCGTATCATCTTTTGCTGCCAGGATATTGCGAAGCGTGGCATCCTGCGCATGAAGGGCGGTCGTTGCCAATAGCACCAAACAAAAACAGATCAATTGTTGTCTCATAAACAGGTTCGTTTTCATCTTCAAGACTTTGTGTTTTCAGCCCGCCATTGATCGGGAAACAGCCGTTGCCCCTCAAGGCTTTGCCCCCGGATGGGGGCAAATTTAACTGGCTCGTTCTGATAATTAAGAAGGTTCAAAATGTCATCACAAATTAAAGGCGTACAAAAGGCAGGCTAACACGTTGGCCTGTTTTGCTGTAGACCGTCAGGTACCAAATCCCGAAGCTACCCGCTTTTAGAGCCACCCGGTTAATAGTAGTGGTAATCTCTCCTTTGTAGATGGTTCTGCCCGATGCATCTGTAATCTCAAATCTTCCTCCGAGCCATTCCTCTGAGCACTCAAAGCCCAGTTGGTTCTGTATGGGGTTTTGTAACAGTTTTAAGGCAGGTGTGCCGTTTATTGCCAGCCGCAGCACATTTGAATACGAAAACTTACCATTAGCATCTACCTGTTTTATTCGATAATATAGGGTTGCAGATCCGGCTGCGGGGTCTGTTGCAGAATAGGTATTGCGACCTTCACCGCCTTTTGCCTGCAGGCTAAGTACCGGGGTGAAGCGGATACCGTCCAGGCTTCTTTCTACCACATAAGCGTCTGCGTTTATTTCCTGTGTCGTTGTCCAGTCCAGCATCACTTTGCCGTTCTTTTCAGATACCGCAAAAGAAAGCCAGGTTACCGGCAGCACAGACCCAATGATGGCAGTTGTTTTTAAAACGTCAGTTGTGTTGTAAACCGGGGCATCTACTCCGTTGTATTCAAATACACTGAAATGATAATTTTTGTTTGCTTCCAATCCCGTTACTGTTACCGAACTGCCGGTTCCCGAATAAACCACATACTGACCCACAGCCAGTTGCGGTCCGTCTTTGAACACATTGCTGGCTTTGTATTTACTCAGGTTGGAAGGCACAGCCGAAACTTCGCTGCCTTCACGGGCCACGACAATTCTTCCAGCACCGTTGCCGCTCGTCCAGCTAAGTGTAATGCTGTTAGATGTAGTGGTATTGGAAGGATTTGAACTTTTTACCGTGGGCGATGTAGCTGTGGTTCCACTTGCGGTCAGTGCAACAGTTCCATACCGGATAGTGGTTCCGCTTCCGTTATATTCATACACAGCAAAGTAGTAGCTTGTTGCCAGCTCCAGGTTGGTCAGCGCTAAAACGTTGCCGGTACCATTAAACACCACGTATTGTCCCTGCCCCAGATCGGTATTGCTGCCAAAAGCTGCATTGGCTGAATAGCCGGTACCATTCACCGGTACAAAACTCACCGGGCTTCCTTTGCGGGCAATCACGATCCGGTTGGCACCGTCACCATTAGTCCATTTAAAGTTGAAGCTTGTGCCATCAATTTTTTCTAACGCCGGTCCAGAGGCTGCCTGTGCCGGCGCCGTAACCACCACACCGCCGGTTGTGGTAAAACTATACATGGTAGCACCGGGCCGCAGGTAAACCGGGGCAGCGTTTCCATTGAATTCAAAGGCGGTGATGTAGTATTGCGTACCGGGTTTTAAATTGGTTATCGTAAAGGCGGTATTTCCTGAGTTAACAAAATAATTCGCCGTACCGAGTTGGGTGCCCGATGTACCAAAATTTTTGTTGTAGGTGTACCTGGTATAATCCTGCGGCTCCGCATCCACAGCAGCCCCTTCCCGCATCACAAAAATCCTTGAAGCTCCATTGCCGGTAGTGAAAGTGAACGAAGCCTGGTTTGACTGAATATCATTTGCAATGAGATTAGAGGTCTGCGTGGAAGGTGCAGAAACTGTTGCCTGCGAAGCAGTCAGCCATTTGCCCGAAGCGGTCAGGTAATCAGGGCCTGTGCCCGAAGGACTGTATTCAAAAATGGCAAAATGATAAGTGGTGTTCTTTTCTAACCCGGTAACCGTAACAGTGCTGTACGATCCGTTGTACACAACAAATTCACCCTGGCCGGCCGTCAGTTCCGATCCTTCTCCCAATTTGTCAGAAGCCAAATAGGAGGTTCCATCCTGGGGAACAGAAGTTACAGCCGTTCCTTTCCGGACCACAACAATCCTGTTGGCCCCATCCCCGTTTTGCCAGTCAAACCTCATGGAATTTCCTTCCACAGAAGAAAAACGGCCATTGTACGAAGCCGTGGTTGGTTCGTTGGGTATATTGATCTGCACCGAAGCTCCGGGACGAAGATAAACCGGCGCTGTAGTACCGTTCATCTCAAACACCGTCGTATAATAAGTATGCCCGGGTATTAACCCTTTTACATTTGGCGCCCCACCATTTGACTGCCCGTATAAGGTGTAGGTGTCAGGACCTACCAATTGTCCCATCCCATAAGTGGAAGTAGCACCACCGTAAACTTTTAAGTCTTCCGGCAAAAACTCCACCGGCGAACCATCCCTGATCACCAGCAGGCGGCTGTTTCCGCCACCCGAGGCCGGCGACTGGTAGTTCAGTTGCGCAGAGCTTCCGGTAATAGCCGTAACCGTCACTGTGGTTTGGCCGGTAGGTGGCATGGCGGTGTTTTGTGTTTTTTGCAGGGGCGTGGAATAGTAATAGGTGTAGCCGTTCTTATCAGCGTCAAATGCAAAAATTGAAATGTAGTACGGGATTGATTTTTCCAGACCGGTGATTGACACGGACCGTCTGGTTGAAAAGCTGACCACATACTCACCGGAGCCCGGCACCCATTCGGCATCAGAGGAACCAAAGACGGTATTGGAGGTATAGGATTTTCCGTTTTCGGGAACGTTACTCACCGGGCTGCCTTTTTTGATCACCACCAGGCTTTGCGAGCCGTTGCCACCGCTCCAGCTACAATCCAGGCGGTTGCCTTCGATCTTGTCAAACGAAATGTTGGTAAAAGCTTGCGTGGGGCCGGCATGGGTGGTAATCGTTTGTATGGACGCCGGCGTTAAATAGACAGGGGTGATGTCGCCGTTGAATTCAAAAGCAGCAAAGGTATAGGCGGTATTTGGCTCCAGGCCGTTGATGTCTGCGTAGTTGGTATAGGTATTGGAAATTTTGTAAACGACAAATACATCAGGTGACAACCAGTAGGAACTACCGGTGGTTGACCCAAAATCTCTCGAGTAATTATAACTGGCAAGTTGGGTTGGCGTGGCCGTAAGCGACGTCCCTTTTGTGGCCACGATCAGCCTGCCCTGGCCGCCACCACTTGTCCAGTTAACCCGTACCGAGTTACCGGCTACCTGCGTAAAGCCGGTAATGGTTGTCTGCGTCGTGGGGGCGGAAAGTGTCGTTACTTTTTTGTCGGTTGGCGTTACGATGGAGTAATCAATAGTAGAAGGTGTAGCATAATTTCCGTTCAATTCAAAAATGGCCACATAGTAGGTGGTGCCAGGTTTTAAATTAGTTACCGTGACGGAAGTAGTGGAACCGGTTAAATGAGCCACCACGTATTCACCGGGAGCGGTAAATTGCGTTCCTGCCGTTCCAAACGCGGAATTGAATTCATAGCGGGTGCCGTCAACAGGCACGCCGGTAATTTCGCTTCCTTCTTTTACCACTACAATACGGCCGCCGGTACCATTACCGGCCGTAAAACTAACCTTGAACTGTGCGCCGTCAATGGAAGCAGAGGGAAACTGCACATTGGAGGCAGATGTGGTAGGATCCGCCGCCCACAAAAAAAAATTGCTTAGAAAAAAGAATGCAACAAAGAATGCTTGTCTGATACGTAAAAAATTGATCATAACGGTTTGATTTGATACATAAGGGCATCATCAGGATCTTGAAGACATGATATACTTCATTGGTATTGGAAGCAGACGCAGGGCTAAGAAAAATATCTTCAGCGTTTTAGTACTACTGCTGAAATGTGCTGGCAAAGAAAGTGGTTACCAATAAGGATTTTATCAGGAAGAGTACGCAAAAAATGAATTACGTAGTAGTACTTACTTCGAGCCGAAATATGCAAAAATGGTTTTGATTGGAAGCGATTTTCCCATTCTTAATCCTGACTAAACTAATAATTGTGAGTGTTGTGGCGAGCGGCAAAGGCTGCAGGTAACGAAGTCTCCGTTATACTTAAGAAACCTGGACAAAAATTGATAAGATTTTTCTTTTACTAACCTTTAAAGATGACAATAAAAAATGCATCCATCCGATGCTTTAACAGGCTTTCAAATTCGCCGTTTACACAACACTGTTATAAAAACGACAACTTGCAGTTAACCGACGACTCTGAAACACGAAAGACACTACTACAAATATGTACATCTATAATTCCAAAATGTGCACAACATCGGCCGACAGTGCAACATCAATACGATTGCTAACAAACGAAAAGGAACTGCTTTTCAAAGCAAGCCGTTTTAAATACAAGAATCATGATGTCTTTGCCGTTGTTATTGCTACATTCGAAGCGTTTTAGCGGCAAAAGGAAAACTTCTTTTTGCATGAACCAGCAATATCATAACACCCCCTAATCCTCCCGCATAAACAGGACGATTGTTGCGTTCTCAAAATTTAACCTAACATATTCTCCCCAATAAATATTTTTACCGTGCATTTGTAAATTTTCCTCATAAATTTGCTGCTTCAAATGAACATGAGCACACATAACAAACACTTCATCTTTCACAAGCAGGCTTGTACCCGCGTGTATGATGTGTGCTTTGACATCTTCCGTTATCTTGGGCGACGACCAGGATTCTGATAGGACGACCCGCTAACCATGGGCCCTATCAGTGAAATTCTTCCGATTTGTTCTTGGTACAGGATTGGTTATCCATAAAAACTATATCAACTCTTTACAATAGTGGACAATCAAAATATTATCATCAGGGTGGCAACACCAGAGGATAAAAAGTATGCAAAAACCATTACCGATGAAATGGAATCATCGGCAAAGGCCCGGGGCACTGGTATTGCCAAGCGTTCTCCTGAATATATCGAGCAAAAAATAGATGAAGGCAAGGCCGTCATTGCGCTAACGTCCAATTGCGAATGGGTAGGGTTTTGTTACATTGAAACCTGGGAAGGCGAATATGTGGCAAATTCCGGACTTATTGTAGCACCTGAATACAGAAAGGGTGGAGTTGCCAAAGCCATCAAACAGAAAATTTTTCAACTGAGCCGCGAAAAATATCCGGAAGCAAAAATCTTTGGATTAACCACCGGGTTAGCTGTGATGAAGATCAACAGCGAATTGGGTTATGAACCTGTGACCTACTCGGAATTAACTCAGGATGAAAAATTTTGGGCGGGCTGTAAAAGCTGTGTCAACTACGACATACTAATGATGAAAGAGCGAAAGAATTGTCTCTGCACAGCAATGTTGTTTGATCCTAAAGATCATTACGAGCCCAAAGAAACCCAGGAGCATTTTGAAAAACACAGTAAAGTATATGAACGCCTGCTTAAGATCAAGCAAAGCAAATTTCTGAAGCGATTGAAAGGCTCTGATAAAAGTAGCAATGAAGTACGGCATACCAATCGCAAGCTTAAAATGTCATTGTTCAATTTCTTGCACCAAATCCTTCCATAAATAAAATGAAGAAAGTTGTTTTAGGTTTCAGCGGTGGGTTAGATACTTCCTACTGCGTTAAGTATTTAAGCGAAGAGAAAGGCTATGAAGTTCACAGCATTATTGTGAACACAGGTGGCTTTACAGATGATGAATTAAAAAAGATTGAAGAACACGCCTATAAACTTGGAGTAAAAACGCATGTTACTATTGATGCTGTAAAAGGATACTATGACCGTATCATCAAATACCTGATTTACGGAAACGTATTGAAGAATAATACGTATCCATTGAGCGTAAGTGCAGAAAGATTAAGTCAGGCACTGCATATTGCAGAACATGCTAAGAAACTTTCCGCAGATGCAGTGGCTCATGGAAGCACCGGCGCAGGAAATGACCAGGTGAGATTTGATATGATCTTTCACATCATGATTCCAGGTGTTGAAATTATTACCCCGATCCGTGATTTGAAATTAAGCCGCGAGCAGGAAATTGAATACTTACAAAGCAAAGGCGTTGAAATGAATTTTTCCAAAGCCATGTATTCAATCAATAAAGGCCTGTGGGGAACAAGCGTTGGTGGAAAAGAAACTCTTTCTTCAAAAGGAATGTTGCCTGAAGAAGCATGGCCCACACAAGTAACAAAAACCGGAAGTGAAGAAGTAAAACTTTCTTTTGAAAAAGGAGAACTCAAAAAAGTTAATGATAAAACTTTTTCCCATCCAACAGAAGCCATTCAATATTTAACTTCCATTGCTGCGCCTTATGGAATTGGAAGAGATGTTCACGTTGGTGATACTATCATCGGAATTAAAGGACGCGTGGGCTTTGAAGCTGCAGCTCCTATGATCATTTTGAAAGGTCACCATGCTTTGGAAAAACATGTGCTTACTAAGTGGCAGTTGAACTGGAAAGATCAATTAGCATTGTTCTATGGCAACTGGCTGCACGAAGGACAAATTCTCGATCCCGTGATGAGAGATATTGAGGCATTCTTTGAAACCTCTCAACAAAACGTATCCGGCGAAGTGTTTGTTCAATTACTACCCTACCGCTTCCAGGTGATCGGCATCGAATCGAAATACGATTTGATGAGCAGCAAGTTTGGAAAGTATGGTGAAATGAATACCGGGTTTACCGGCGAAGATGTAAGAGGCTTCAGCAGAATTTTTGGAAACCAAACTTCTATTTACAATCAGGTAAAAGAAGAAGCCGAAAAATAATGAAGGCGGTTTCCAAATACCAACCACTGAAACATTATCAATGGGGAAGTGATTGTGATGGATGGAATTTAGTTGATGAAGCTTTGCTGTCAGTAAAACAGGAACTGATGCCTCCCGGAACGAAAGAAGTAAAACACTATCATCAATTGGCGCAACAGTTCTTTTATATCTTGCAAGGAAAGGCAACATTCGAAATAGAAGATTCGATAATTGAAATAAACAAAGGTGAAGGTTTGCATATCGAGCCAGGAAAAAAGCACAGAATACTGAACGAAACGGGTGAAGATTTGGAATTTATCTTATGTTCACAACCTTCCACTAATAACGATAGAATAAACTGCGAATAACATGAAAAAAATTAAAGTTGGTATTGTTGGAGGAGCAGGTTATACCGGTGGCGAATTGATTCGTTTGCTCATTCACCATCCGTATGTAGCCGTTTCTTTTATTCATAGCCGCAGCAATGCAGGTAATTTAGTTGCATCAGTTCACCAGGATTTAATTGGTGAAACCAATTTGAAGTTTAGCAGTGAATTATCCGACAATATCGACGTTTTGTTTTTGTGCGTTGGTCATGGTGAAGCCAAAAAGTTTTTAGAAGCCAATAAAATCAGTGACAAGATCAGGATCATCGATCTTTCACAAGACTTCCGCCTCGCCAAAAATTCAAAATTTGAAAACAAGGAATTTGTTTACGGCCTGCCTGAACTAAACAAAGAAAAGATCAGGTCTGCAAAAAACATTGCAAACCCTGGCTGCTTTGCCACTTCCATTCAACTGGGATTATTGCCTTTGGCAAAGGCCGGTTTATTGGATGAAATTTACACAACAGGCATCACAGGTTCAACAGGTGCAGGGCAAGGCTTATCTCCTACTTCGCATTTTAGCTGGAGAGCCAACAATATTCAAGCGTATAAAACACTTGCGCATCAGCATTTAAAAGAAATACATCAATCGCTTCATCAACTGCAAAACTCTTTCAATGCTTCACCCGAAAGTGGAGTATTGAGTTTTATCCCCTGGCGTGGCGACTTTGCAAGAGGAATTTTTATCAGCTCTACAATTACTTGCGATTGGAAGCTGGAACAACTTATTGAGTTGTATGAAGAGTATTACAAGGATCATCCGTTCACACATCTAAGCCAAAAAGAAATTTTTTTGAAGCAGGTGGTGAATACCAATAAATGTGTGATCCAGTTGGAAAAAGTCGGAACCAAACTGGTTGTTCACTCTGCAACTG